>CBDTZB010000060.1:0-9401 GCA_965364795.1 uncultured Nocardioides sp. | reverse complement strand
CTTGATCTCGAGGATGGCGTCACGGTCGTCCGAGGCGTCGCGGGGCACGAGAAGGCGTCGCAGCCGTTCCTGCGCCTCTTCGCGAGCCGCCGTCAGCGAGACGGCCTCCTCGGCGAAGGACGGGTCTTCGGAGGCCAACTCCTGGGCAGCCTCGATGTCGTCGGCGTACTGCTTCCACTCGCGCCAGGTCGCGATGATCGAACTCAGTTGCGAGTACCGCTGGTTCAGTTCCTTGGCGAGCCGCAGATCAGCGTGTGTTTCCGGTGCGCCCAACCGCCCTTCGATCTCGCGGTGCTCGTCCACCAGTCCTTCGACGGCCTCGAACATCACAGGTTCCTCTCGTCGCGGGTCAGCGGGGCAGCAGGTTGATCATCGGGTGGGTCCGCACCGGCAGAGCCGCACGCCGGCAAATGCGACGACGCCGGCCCCACAAGAAAGCGGGGACCGGCGTCGCTGAAGTAACTACTTGGAGTCGGCGGATTCCTCAGCCGGCTGGGCAGACTTCTTGGCGTAGCGTGCCTCGAACCGGGCAACGCGACCACCGGTGTCGAGAATCTTCTGCTTGCCGGTGTAGAACGGGTGGCACTGCGAGCACACGTCAGCGTGCATCGTCCCCGACGCAGAGGTGCTGCGCGTGGTGAACGCGGCGCCACACGTGCAGGTCACCTGCGTGGGGGTGTAGTTCGGGTGGATGTCCTTCTTCATGGTGTCCTCTCTCTGTTCTCCGGGTCGCCCCGCAGAATGCGGACGGGCGTGAACCGGAGACAACGGTCCAGCATAGACAACCTCGGACCGGTGCCAACAATTCCCGGCTTCCTGGGGTCTGACCCGAGTCCTCTGCCGCCTGATGGATACGACGAGCCGAACGGGTGGACGATCACTCGTCGGCGTCATCCTTCGGCTCGATGGACGACACATCGGATCCACCGTCCTTCTTGGCGCCCACCTCGAACTGCTCACCGTGGAGCCGCAGTCGGATGATGACCGTCGTGCCGCTGCCCTCAGCGGATTCGATCGCCACGTCGCCGGCGTGCTTCTCGACGATGGTCTGCACAATCCGTAGGCCAAGCCCGGTGCCGGCGATCTCGTTGGTGACGGCATTCGATGCCCGGAAGAACCTGCTCCCCAACCGCTCGATCTCGGCCTTCGGGATCCCGATCCCCTGGTCGCTGACCGAGATCTCGACCATTTGCACCATGCGGGTGACCTTGACCTGAACCACGCCGTTGTCGTGACTGAACTTCACAGCGTTGGACAGGACGTTCACGAAGGCCCGCATCAGCATGGCCCGCTCCGAGAGCACCAGCATCGCTTCATCCGGGGTGCTGATCTGCACCTTGATCCCGCGTCGCGCCGCCGTGATGCGTACATCGGTCACCGCATCGCGGACCATCGGCACCACGTCGGAGGCCTCCAGCGTCGTGGAGCGATTCTCCGCCTTCGACAGCGCCAGCAGGTCGTCAATGAGCGCTTTGAGTCGAGTCACGTTGCGCCGCGAGGCCTCCAGCATCCGTTGGTGGCGTGGCTGGAGTTGCTCCTCGAACTCCTCAGCGATCAACTCGAGGTAGCCGCTGATGGTGGTCAGCGGGGTGCGCAACTCATGAGAGATGTTGGAGACGAAGTCGTCCTTGGCGCTGTCGAGAACCCGAAGCTCGTCCTGGATCCGTCCCTCGACCGCGCTCGCCTGCGCTCGTCCGTCCGCGAACTCGTTCAGAGCCGTGGCAACCGAGCGCACCTCCTTGGAGCCCCGCGGCACGGCACGCACCGTTTCGTCGTTGCGACCCATCTTCTGGACCGCTGCCTCCAGCTCCCTGAGGGGTTCGGACAACTCAGCGAGCAGGGTGCGCCGGGCGCGCAGCATCACGAACCACGCCATGCTCGCGAGCAGGATGACGGCGATCAGAGTGCCCCGAAAGCGGAAGGTCGCATCGCGCGAGGCGTTCTCCAGTCGGATGTCCAGTCGCGCCTCGGTCTCGGCGTGGACCTCGACGAAGTCGTCGAACAACATCGCCCCTGAGTCGTACCGGGTCCGGTCGAACTCCTCATATCCGCCGACGCTGGCCATCCTGGGATCGGCGTACTGGGAGATCCAGTTCTCGGCCGTCTCCTGTTGGCGCACCACCAACAGTCGCAACTGAGCTCCCTCAAGGGTGAACTCCCGGATCGTCTGCTCATCCGCGGGAAGTTGGGCGAGGGCGGCCTCGTAGTCCCCCTGCGCCGCAGGGTCCCCGGTCAGCATCCAGGCGTTCACCGCCGCCTCCATCTGCGAGAGCGTCGTCAGGGTGCCGTTGTTCGCCTCGATGGCCGGGTAGAGCTCGTCGGTGAGGTATGTCGTGGCGCGAGTCGCGCCCACCACGGCCACGATGCACACCACTGCCATGGCGCCCACCAGGGCGCCGACGCGAACCACGACCGGCGCCACCAGTCGGGTAACCGGCTGACCGGTTCCCGTCCCGCTCCTGCTCGCAGGCGTGCTAGTAGCCACGTCTATCTGCCCCCTCAGGCGACATCCGGAGACCCGGCATTGGTGAAGCCTACTGCCCGTCAGTCCTGGATCTGCGCGAGGAACCGGACCAGCGACGGCTTGCCGCTGGTCCGAGAGGCCCGGTCAGGTCTCAACGACGACCGAGCAGTAGCGCCTCGACCCGGGATGCGAGTTCGCGAGGGCTGAACGGCTTGGTGATGTAGTCGTCCGCCCCGGAGTCGAACCCCGTTTCCACATCTGATTCCTGGGCCCGAGCGGTCAACAAGATGACCGGGATGGTGTGCAGGGTGCTGTCGGCCCGGATGGCGCGGATCGCGTCGAGTCCCGAGACCCCCGGCATCATCACATCCAGCACGGCCAAGTCGGGCCGTTGCTCGCGGCAGGCCTCTATCGCAGCCCCTCCGTCCGCAACGGCGACCACGTCGTGGCCTAGTGAGGAAAGCTTGAACTCGACGAGTTCACGAATATCGATATCGTCGTCTGCGACCACGATGCGTGCCACGTCGTGCCTCTCTGTAATGTCCATGAGCTGGGGGGACCCGTGCAGCCTACAGAGACTGGGGCCACAACGGGAGAATTAGCTCGACTGCTGGACCTTCATCAGGAACTCGATGTTCGTCTGGGTCTGTCCGACGCTGGTCAGAAGGAAATCCAACCCGTCGGCGTCGTCTAGCCCACCCAGCTTGGAACGCAGCTTCGCCACGATGCCGGCTTCCTGTTCACCGAGCAGGAGGTCCTCGCGTCGGGTCGCCGAACGCACCGCATCGATGGCGGGGAACAGTCGCCGTTGCGCCAGTTCATTGCTTAGCCGGAGCTCGGAGTTGGCCGTGCCGGAGAACTCCTCGAGGAGGACCTCGTCGACGGACGAGCCGCTGTCCACCGTGGCGGTCGCGATGATCGTCAGCGAACCACCGTTCTCGATGTTGCGAGCCGCCCCGAAGAACCGCTTGGGCGGGTGTAGAGCCGCGGTGTCAACGCCACTGGGCAGGAGCCGACCGGCCGGCGAACTGCCGTGGTTGTATGCCCGTCCGAGTCGGGTCAGCCCATCGAGCAACACGACTACGTCGTGCCCCAACTCGACCAGACGCTTGGCCCGTTCGATGGCCAACTCGGCCGCGGTGGTGTGATCCGAGGGCGGGCGGTCGAAGGTCGAGGAGATGACCTCGCCCTTCACTGAACGCTGGAAGTCCGTGACCTCTTCGGGGCGTTCGTCCACGAGGACCACCATCAGGTGACATTCGGGGTTGTTCGCTGTGATCGAGGCGGCGATGGTCTGCAGGATCTGGGTCTTTCCGGACTTCGCCGGCGCCAGGATCAGGGCACGCTGTCCCTTGCCCAGCGGCGCGACGAGATCGATGATCCGTCCGGTGACCGCCTGCGGACCGGTCTCCAGTCGCAGCCGCTCCTCGGGGTTGATCGGAACTAGGTCGATGAAATCGGAGCGCGACTTGGCGCTCTCGGCCTCCGAACCGTTCACGCTGTCGATGCGGACCATGGGGTTGAACTTCTCTTTGCGCTCGCCCTCACGCGGGTGGCGAACTTGGCCCACGATCGCGTCGCCGCGGCGGAGTCCGAACTTGCGCACCATCGAAAGCGAGACGTAGACGTCATCGGTGCCGGGGAGGTAGCCGCTGGTCCTGACGAACGCGTAGCTGTCCAGGACGTCCAGGATGCCTGCTGCGGGCACGAGCACGTCGTCTTCGAGGATGGTTGTGTCGGGTTCGCGCTGACCGCCACCGCCACCGCCGCCCCCTGCATTCGGGTTGCCGCCTCCTGCGTTCGGGTTCCCGCCACCAGGGCTGGGGTTCCCCGCGGGGCGGTTGTTGCGGTCACGTCCACGACGGCGGCGGTTGCGACCCGGCCGGTTCTCATCGTCGTCCGGCTGGCCACCCTGCTGGCCACCCTGCTGGCCACCTTGCTGGGAGCCGCCCTGGGACCCCTGCCTCGGGCCTCCCTCGGACTGGCCCTGTTTGTCGCTGGGCTTGTCGCTGCCTTTGTCGCCGGGTTTGTCGTCGCCCTTGTCGCTCTGCTTGTCGTTGGGCTTGTCGTTGGACTTCTGGTGGGACTTGTCGCTGCCCCGGTCGCCCTGTTTGTCGCTGGGCTTGTCGTCATGCTGGCCAGCGGGCTGGTTCCTCGACTGGGCGTGGGACTGCTCCGCAGGCTTGTCGGTCGGCTTCTCAGCCGGCCCGTCCTGTCCCTTGTCCTGCCCCTGGCCCGATGCGTGGCCGGGCTTCTCGGCCTGCGCTCGCTGTGTCGGGGCATCAGCCTTCGGCTCGGCGGATCGCCGCGGGGCACCGCCCTCTGAGGCGCTGGCGCTCGACGCAGCAGATGGCTCTCCGGTCTTGGGTTGGGTCGACTTCCTGGTCCGAGTCGTCACCACCGGCGCCGTACTCGTGGGACTGCTCGCACTGGCGGTGGCCTGCTTGGCCGCTCCCCCACTCTGGGCGCTCTTGATGGCGTCAACGAGTTGGGCCTTCTTCATCGAACCGGCTCCGGCGATTCCCATCCCCCCAGCCATCTGCTTGAGGTCGGCGAGAAGCATGCCGCTCAGGCCGCCGCCCCGCTTCTTGGGAGAGTCCGCAGAGTCGCTCACGCGTGGATCCTTCGCACGTAGTCCATCGCCGATGAGACGTATCCGAGTGGAAGTCGATCGACGGCTGTCAGGGTTCTGGCTCGTCCCCTGCGCTAGAACAGCGATCGGGGAGCGCCACGCCGTAGGCGCGGGAGCAATGTAGCACCGGGAGTGGCAGTCGGCTCACCCGACGCTGAGACCGGTCGTCTCCAGACTCAGGGTCAGGGCGCGCCAACCTGAGGGAACTCGGCCGAGCAGGATCTCGCCGGCCGAGGCCCCGGCATGGAAAGCCAGGACGGTCGGCCCGGCCCCAGACACGAATGCGCCAACCCGATCCCTGCGGAGTTCGTCGATCAGATCCAGCGACTCGGGCATCGCGGCTCGGCGGTACTCCTGGTGCAGATAATCCGCGGTTCCACGCCACAACTGGTCCGTGGCACCGCCGAGGGCCCGGACCAACAGAGCCGCCCTGCCTGCGTCAGCCGCTGCGTCCGCATGGGGAACAGCGTCCGGCAGCAGGCCTCTGGCCGCTTCGGTCGATAACCCGTCGGAGGGGATGAAGGCCACGGCGCCGATGCCCGCCGCCACGGGTGAGTCGACGGCGTAGTACCCGTCGTCGTCACGGCCGCAGATAACGAATCCGCCGAAGAGGGCTGGAGCCACGTTGTCGGGGTGCCCCTCGATCCCAGCCGCCAGGGCGAACAGCGCATCGTCGTCAAGGTGCTGCTCGCCGTCCGCGACAAGTGCTCTCGCAAGTCCGAGGCCAGCGATAATCGCGGCCGATGACGAGCCGAGGCCGCGCGCATGCGGGATCAGGTTGCGGCAGGTCAGGCGCAGTCCGGGAGGCGTTGCGCCCATCGCTTCGAAAGCGATGCGCATCGCTTGGACGACGAGGTGGCGTTCATCGAGAGGGACCTGGCCAGCGCCTTCACCCGTGACCTCGACGACCAGTCCCTCGGGCAGGATCTGCGCCTCGTGCTCGTCGCGCAGACTCAGAGCGAGTCCCAGACTGTCGAACCCCGGCCCCAGATTGGCCGACGTGGCAGGAACCGTTACTCGGACCGGTCCTGAGACGAAGTCGACTCCGCTCACCGCAGACCGGCCGCAGCGGCTGCGGCGTCCACGTCGGCGTCGACCACGGTGTCCACCAGGGCGCCGACGCCTTCCAGGGCTGTCGCGGTGTCCTTGAGGCCGTGGCCGGTCACGGTGATCACCACCGTGCGGCCGCGGTAACCCTGCTCGCCCCCGGCCAACTCCTGGAGCAGTCCGGCAATCCCGGCGGCGGACGCGGGCTCGACGAAGACACCGTCCTTCGAGGCGAGAAGCCCCTGAGCGGACAGGATCTGCTCGTCGCTGACCGCAGCGAAGCGCCCACCGGACTGATCGGCTGCAGCCTCGGCCAACTTCCACGAGGCGGGGTTGCCGATCCGAATCGCGGTGGCTTTGGTCTCGGGGTCGGGGAAGGGCACGCCGGTGACCAGCGGCGCGGCGCCCTCAGCCTGGAAGCCGCGCATCACCGGCAACTTCGTGGAGATGCCCAGGTCGGCGTACTGCGTGTAACCGAGCCAGTACGCCGCGATGTTGCCGGCGTTGCCCACGGGAAGCAGATGGAAGTCGGGGGCGTCTCCGAGGAAGTCGACGATCTCGAAAGCAGCGGTCTTCTGACCTTCGAGTCGGGCAGGGTTGACGGAGTTCACCAGAGCAACGGGGTAGTCCCAGGCCAGCTGCTTGGCCAGCAGCAGACAGTCGTCGAAGTTGCCGCGGACCATGATCACCTGGGCGCCGTGCACGATGGCCTGGGCCATCTTCCCAGCGGCGATCTTGCCCTCCGGGACCAGCACCAACGGCTTGAGTCCCGCCTTGGCGGCGTAGGCCGCCATGGCCGCCGAGGTGTTGCCCGTGCTGGCGCAGACCACGGCTTGGGCTCCATCGTGTTTGGCCAAGGACATCGCGGCCGTCATCCCGCGGTCCTTGAAGGACCCGGTCGGGTTGTTCCCCTCGACCTTGAGATGCACCTCGGCACCGGTCAGTCCGGATAGCCACTCTGAGTGAACCAGCGGGGTGCCGCCTTCGCGCAGCGTGATCGCCTCGATGCCCTCGGGCAGATCCAGCAGATCGCGGTACTCCTCGATCACACCCCGCCATTGATGGGTCCTGCCGGTCATTCGTCGCCTCCCTCTACGCGCATCACCGAGGTGACCTCGCGAACTATCTCCATGGTGCGCAGGTGATCCACCGTGGCTGCCAGGGCGGCGTCGGTGGCTTCGTGAGAGACGACCACGAGTTGGGCATCGTCATCGCGACCCTCCTGGCGGACCGTCTGAATGGAAACACCGTGCTCGGAGAAGGCTGCAGCGACGGCGGCGAGAACGCCCACCTGGTCGTCGACATCGACGGCCACGTGATAGCGGGTGAGGGTCTCCCCCATCGGGAGAACGGCCCGCTCGGTGTAGGCCGACTCGCCCGCGCCCCGGGTTCCGATCAGGTGATGACGGGCAACGGTGACGAGGTCCCCGAGGACCGCACTGGCGGTCGGCGATCCGCCGGCGCCGGGACCGTAGAACATCAACTGCCCTGCCGCCTCGGACTCGACGAAGACGGCGTTGTAGGCGCCGCGCACGCTGGCCAACGGGTGGCTGCGGGGGATCATCGCGGGGTGCACTCGGGCGGCGACCTGTTCGGTGCCGTCCGCACTGGTCTTCAACTCACAGATGGCGAGGAGTTTGACGACGCTGTCCATGTCCTTGGCCGAGCGCACGTCGGCGGCGCTGACCTCGGAGATTCCTTCGCGGTGCACGTCACTGGCCGTGACCCGCGTATGGAAGGCGATGCTGGCCAGGATCGCGGCCTTGGCTGCTGCGTCGAAGCCCTCGACGTCCGCGGTCGGGTCCGCCTCGGCGTACCCCAACTCCTGGGCCTCCTCCAGAGCCTCGGAGAAGCCCGCGCCGGAGGAATCCATCTTGTCGAGGATGAAGTTGGTCGTGCCGTTGACGATGCCCAAGACCCGGGTGACCCGGTCCCCGGCGAGCGACTCGCTCAACGGACGCACGATCGGGATGGCGCCAGCCACGGCCGCTTCGTAGTAGATGTCGCGTCCGGCCTTGCGGGCCGCTTCAAAGAGGGTCGGACCGTCCTCGGCGATCAACGCCTTGTTGGCCGTCACCACGCTTGCGCCGTTCTCCAGTGCGCGCAGGATGAGGGTGCGGGCGGGCTCGATGCCGCCGATGACCTCGATGACCAAGTCGATGTCGTCACGAGAAACGAGGCCCTCGGCATCAGTGGTGAGCAGCCCCTCGGGCACCTCGATCTCGCGCGCGGCGTCGATGCGGCGTACGGCGACTCCCGCCAACTCGAGGCGGGCTCCGACGCGGGCGGCGAGGTCGTCGGTCTGCTCCTCGAGCAGACGCACCACTTGGGAGCCGACGGAGCCGCAACCCAGCACGGCTACCCGCAGCACCTTCTGCTGCGCGTCGGTGTTCTCAGTCTTGGATGGGGTTTGCTTCATCACGCACCAACGTCCGTTGCCAACATGTCTTCCTCGGTCTCGCGCCTGAGCACCACCTGCGTCTCGCCGTCGCGTACGGCGATCACGGGCGGGCGTAGGGCGTGGTTGTAGTTCGACGCCAAGGAGCGACAGTAGGCCCCGGTGCCGGGGACCGCGATCAGGTCCCCCGGCGTGAGATCCGAGGGCAGGAACTCGTCCTTGACCACGATGTCGCCGGCTTCGCAGTGTTTGCCGACCACTCTGGCCAGCATCGGCGGCGCTTCTGAGAGTCGGCTGACCAGCGTGCAGGAGTAGTCAGCGTCGTACAGCGCAGTGCGAACGTTGTCGCTCATCCCGCCGTCCACGCTGACGTAGGTGCGCACTGCGCCGCCGTCTAGGGTCACGGCCTTGACCGTGCCAACGGTGTAGACGGTGCACATCGAGGGTCCTACGATGGCCCGGCCCGGCTCGATCGAGAGGCGGGGCGCCTCGATACCCAGCGCTCTGCACTCGTGGGCCACGATCTCGGACATTTCGCGAGCCAACGTGGCGGGCTCAGCCGGATCGTCCTGGGTGGTGTAGGCGATACCGAAACCGCCGCCGAGGTCCATCTCAGGCAGAGTCACACCCTCGGCGATGGCGATCTTGGCGTGCAGAGCCAGAACTCGGCGGGCGGCCACCTCGAAACCCGAGGAGTCGAAGATCTGGCTGCCGATGTGGCTGTGCAGACCCAATAGTTCGAGTCCCTCGGCGGCCAACACCTGCTGCACAGCACGCAGTGCGTCGCCACTGGTGATGGAGAAGCCGAACTTCTGGTCCTCGTGGGCGGTGGCGATGTATTCGTGGGTGTGCGCCTCGAC
>CBDTZB010000059.1:0-9563 GCA_965364795.1 uncultured Nocardioides sp. | reverse complement strand
GGTGGGGGACGCCGACGGGCCGGCCGGCGGAGTCGGGCTGGACGTGCTCGCGGGACCGGGCGTCGCGCCAGGGATCTCCGGGGCAGCGGGGTCGCCCGGCTCGCTGGACGGCGCGCCGACCGGGTCGGCGGAGGAGGTCTCGCTCGGCGCCGCGTCGGGGACCTCTCCCTGAGCGTTGGGCGTCGTCGTCGAGATCGCCGCGACCGACGGGCGCGGCGTCCGCTCCGGCGGGTTGATGACCGTGGCCACCCCCGCGACGAGCAGCAGCGAGGCGACGAAGGCCTGCACGTTCGGCTTCAGGACGAACTTCATGTTGTGTCTCCCACACCTGAAACCCACCCGATTGGGTTCCACATGAGTTTTCGACAACCGATACCCCCGATCCTCCCCCGGTTGTGCAGGAACTCCGGAGCACATGTCGTGGAATCCACAACCAGGGCTCATCGATCCTGCGTCAGTGCGCAGCGCCGAACGCCAGGAGCGCGATCAGGAGCACGCCGACACCCACGGGCAGCACGACCGGCACCCCGAGCCTGCGGGCGAGCACCACGCCGGCCACGGTCACCCCGAGCAGGACGAGCAGCACGCCGAGGACGCCGAGATCCGTCCGAGGTCGCAGCAGGGACATCACGTCCGGCCGCGAGCGCGGGCAGCGCGCAGCAGGCCGATGACGCTCATCGCGTCGGTGATCTCGCCGCGGTCGACCATGCCCATGGCCTCCTCGAACCCGACGATGCGGCGAACGAGCTCCTCATCGGGCTCCGGGTCCGCACCGTGGTCGGTGAGGCCCCGGGCGAGCCAGAGGTACGCGCGCTCGCTGGAGTGACAGTTGCTCAGGTGCAGCTCCCCGCCGAGCTGCTCCCAGTGCTCCGCGACGAACCCCGTCTCCTCCTTGAGCTCTCGTTGGATGGCCGCCAGGCCGTCTTCGCCCGGATCGGCGCCACCCTCGGGCAGCTCCCACGAGTACACGCCGAGCGGATAGCGGTACTGCCCGACGAGCACGACCTCATCGTTGTCGGTCAGCGCGACGACTCCGGTGGCAAGCCGCGTGTCGACCACCCCGTAGATGCCGGGAAGCCCGTCGGGGCGGATCACCTGATGCTCCGTCACGGTGATCCAGGCGTTGCGGTAGACCTCCGCGGAGGACACCGTCGACCACGGGCTCTCACCATCAGACACGCTGCTGACCACTCGTCGTCGTGATGCTTTTGACCGCTCCGCGGCTCCGCCCTACGATACGCGACCGTGCCACGCACCCCCGGGTGCGTGGACCGCACCATGGTGGGTGTAGCTCAGCTCGGTTAGAGCGCTTGGTTGTGATCCAAGAGGCCGGGGGTTCAAGTCCCCTCATCCACCCCAGTATGTTTCAGCACAACGGCAGCACCTGCACGACGCTGCCCACACAACGCGCCGCTAGCTCAATTGGTTAGAGCATTCGACTCTTAATCGACAGGTTCGGGGTTCAAGTCCCTGGCGGCGCACCAAATCGGGTCCTCACGGGCCCGATTTCGTGTTTCTAGGACAGACCGACGCCAGCGTCGGCTGCGACGCTCACCTCACTGCGGCGCGAGGCCGCCGCGTGCAGGTCAACGAGCCCAGGCCATCCGGGATCGGGCAGGACTCGATCGTCGAGCCGTGCGTGAACTCGAGCGTTGAAGCCGGCCCGATGGCATCGAGATCTACGAGCACAAGGAAAGGGGTCTCAACCGCTGGGCTGACCGGCGGCACCTTCCAGCAGTCGTCTCCGAAGTGGGTCACCAAGACGTCGTCGATCACCTCGCCGTAGAGGGCAGGGCAGGGGCTCGTCAACCCGGTTTCGATGCGCAGGACGCGATGCCCCGACCCCGCCAGCACCTCCGCGAGGTCCGTGCAGGCGCCTGGGCCCGGCATGACCTGGCCAGCATCGACAACGACGATCTCCTCATCATGTCGGGCCTGGACCTCGCGGCACAACATGGTCTGCATGCCGAGGATCGCCGGACGCGTGAAGTGCCACAGCGCGACGCTCGCAGCGATGAACACCACGGGCGAAACCAAGATGGCCACCGCGATACGGCGACCACGTCGCGAGAGCCCGGTCGTCGAGCCCGGAACCGGGTGACGATGCCACTGCTCGTCCATGGCGAACCCCCGTATGCAGCCAGACTGACACAGAGCAGCAGCGTAGGCGGCGGTCGTCGTGGCCGGACGGGCCCCCAAGGCGTCCCACCTCCGCGTCATCGCCGAAGTCCTCGGCCACGCCAACACCCAACTCGCCGCCGACACCTACGGACACCTCGCCGATCAGATGACCGGCTCGGCGCTGAGCCTGGACCACAAGCGCCGCGACGACGAACGCCGGCTGCGGGTGCTCGACGAGCTCACGCGAGAAGCCGAGGATCTCGGGCTCCACAACGAGGCAGGTTGAGGACATTCACCGGCCACGTGACCAAGGGGACGGACGCGACACGCCCTCGGGCTATTCTGTCCATATCTCATGTGGAGAAACGTATGACCGCCTCAGGCGTCAGGTGGCAGCACTCCGCAGCGTCGCGCGTGGCTGAGCACGTGAACTCTGCAACCGACTGGTTCGTGACTGCCGAACAGATCGCCGGTCCGCCGGGAGCCATCAACCGCGAACTCTCGCGGCTCGTGAGTCGCGGGGAGCTTCAACGTGTTCGACGAGGGCTGTACTGGCGGGGCCGCTTGACTGCACTCGGACGCACGCCTCCGCCCGCGGCAGAGCTCGCTGCGAGCCTTGCCGGCCCGCGCCCTCACGGTCCCGCGGCGCACTGGGCCGCCAGCGTGCTGGGACTGACATCTCAGGTGCCATCGATGCCGCACTTCGCGATCGTGGGGCAGGCCCCCACCGGGCCAGCCAACCTCCGGTGGAGCAGCAGGGTCGGAGCGACGTGCCGTGCAGCCGAAGGGTTGACGCCCGTCGAGATCGCGGTGCTCGAGGTGCTGCGCAACCTCGACGAGTTCACCGACGACCCGGCGCAGGCACGACTGCAGCTGCTCAGCATGCTCCGCGATGGTCGTGTTCGCGCGGCCAGCCTCGTTGCCGCGCTCCCAACCGAGTCACCCAACGTCGCGCGTGAAGTCCGCGACCTCGTGGAGGCAGCATGAACCTCGACGACGTCCCGGGAGTCGCTGCCGTGGCCGCCGAGCAGCTCGGCATGTCCGCAGCCATCGTGGAGAAGGACTACTGGCTCACCCGCACGCTGCGCGTCCTGAGCCAGGTCGCTCATCTCCGCTTCGTGCTGAAGGGCGGAACCTCACTCTCCAAGGGTTGGAACCTCATCGAACGGTTCTCCGGAGACGTTGATGTCCTGCTGGTCCCGGGAGGCAACGACCTCACACCGACCGCCACCCAAGACCTCGTGGATCTGATCCGCGTGGCCCTTGCAGACGACGGCTTCGCGATCGAGGAGCACCACGCCCAGCCCGGCTTCCAGACCTCGCTCTACCTCGACGGCGGGCAGCAGACACGGCTCGCAGGGCTGGATGCTCGTGTCCGGCTGGACTACGGAGCCGGCGGGTCTTCGATGCCGATGCAGGAGGTGGCGGTCGAGCCGCTGTTGACCCGGGCCTTCAGGGAGCTCGGGCGAGACCCGACGGACTACGACGACCTCGGCGTGGTCCACGTGCAGGCGCTCCACCCTGCGCGGACGACGATCGAGAAGCTGCTGATCGTTGACGCGGTCAGCCGGCGCCTTCGTGAGCGGATGCTCGCTGGTGCGAGCGACCTCGGAGTTCGCTCCCGTGATGTCCGCCACTACTACGACCTCCACTACCTGCTCGACCCGAGCCGCAGCCCTGCTGTCGAGTACCTCCGGACGCACGACATCCCGAACATGGTCGACGAGTGCATCCGCGTTTCGAACGAACAGTTCGGTGGATCACTCGATGTCGCATGGCCGCTCGTGGACGGACTGGGCCTCGACGATGACGCGATGGGCACGATCCTCGAAGCCCGCTACGCGCAGATGATCAAGGTCCTGGTGAACCCCGGATCTCAGGCACCCACCTGGAGTCAGGTCGTCGAGACACTCCGCGGAGCAGACGTCGTGCGCGGCCACGCAAGCTGAGCTGGTCTTGACACCCATTCTGACACCCATTGAGTCGAGGAACGGGCAGAAACGCGGCCAACCTGCTCCGGTCGGGCACGGACACAGGATGACCTTCACGGACGTTTCAGGCTGATCGGAGCAGATTCTCTCGAACGCGTCGCGACTGCTCAGAACGGCTCGGCGAAGTCGACAGGTTCGGGTTCAAGTCCCTGGCGGCGCACACAAGGAACGGCCCAGCTCACGCGAGCTGGGCCGTTCTGCGTCCAGCGATTCCGTGTTCCCTGGAGAGCTTCACGTTCAGAGCGCGGGCCTACGCTTGCGCTCAAGAAGGAGTTGGCGTGGAGTTCGCTGAGCTGACGGTGCGGGACTGGGCGTTCGCCGGTGGCGTGCTCCTGGCCGGGATCATGCTCTCGATGGTGGTGCGGCGGGGCGTGATCTCCGTGCTGCGTCGCGGAACGACGAGCGCCGCGTTCGGGGAGGTGATGGTCGGGCGCCTCCTGCAGGTGGTCATCATCGCGGTGGCGCTCGTGTACGCGCTGTCGATCCTCGGCGTGCAGCTCGCCCCCTTGCTCGGAGCGCTCGGCATCGGTGGTCTGGCCGTTGCGCTGGCGCTGCAGCCGACCATGGAGAACCTCTTCGCCGGGCTGATCCTGCATGCACAGCGGCCGCTGCGGGTCGGCGAGGAGATCATCACCGGTCAGGTCAAGGGCGTGGTCACCGACATCACGTCGCGCGTCGTCGTCGTGCAGCGCAGGTCGGGGGAGATCGTCCACATCCCGAACTCGACGGTGGTCGGTCGGGAGATCGAGAACCTGGTTCGACACGGGCTGCGCCGGACCACGCTGACGGTTGGCGTCGCGTACGGGAGCGATCTGGCTCAGGCGATCGACATCGTGCAGCGTTCGACCGCCGCCTGCGCAGGCGTGCTCGACGAACCAGCGCCGGTCGTCTTCGCCGAGGAGTTCTCGGACTCCAGCATCGATCTCGAGGTCGACTACTGGCACGGACCGCTCGACGGCGATCGCCGTCTTGCACAGAGCCAGGCCATCGTCGCGATCCATGCAGCGCTCGCCGACGCCGGGATCACGATCCCGTTCCCACAGCGCACCATGTGGTTCGGGCATGACGACGAGAGCCCCACCTCGCAAGCCTGAGGACCCTCGTGCACGTCGCGACGACAGACACCCGCCTTCCCCGGGGCCCAGGTCCTCCTGCCATTCCACGAACCCGGGACTAGCGTGTCCGCGTGTCGACGGCCAACCATGAGTCGACGCGGGCCTTGGGGGTCAAAGCATGCGTCAGCTGCGCCGTGTCGTGTCCGTAGCCAGCATGGCCGGAGTGCTCGCGCTCCTGTCAACGTCCGGGGCCCAGGCCGTCGCCGATTCCGACCGGCTGGCAGGAGACGGTCGGTACGCGACCGCGACCGCGATCTCGGCTCACGAGTGGCCCGACGGCGCGCCGGTGGTCTACCTCGCCCGTGGGCAGGACCCGCTCGTCGACGCGCTCGCCGGCGGCACGCTGACCGCCGGACCGACGTTGCTGACCACCCAGAACTGCGGCGACGTCCCCCAGGCCACCCTCGATGAGATCACCCGGCTCGCCCCGACCCGGGTGATCGCGCTCGGCGGCCCCGCCGCCGTCTGCGACGAGCAGCTGGACGCAGCGGCGGCCGCCGCCACCGGAGCAACGACGGATCGCCTCGCCGGCGACGGCCGCTACTCGACCGCCACCGCGATCTCGGCCCACCAGTGGCCAGCAGGCGCCCCGGTCGTCTACCTCGCCCGCGGACAGGGCGCGCTGGTCGACGCCCTCGCCGGCGGGACCCTCACCCGCGGACCGGTGCTCCTCACCACCCAGAACTGCGGCCCCGTCCCCCAGGCCACCCTCGACGAGATCGCCCGCCTCGGCGCCACCCAGGTCATCGCGCTCGGCGGACCTGCTGCCGTCTGCGACACGCAGCTCGAGACCGCCCGCGCCGCAGCCGGCGCCACAGGTACCTCCGACCGCCTCGCCGGTGACGGCCGCTACTCCACCGCCACCGCCATCTCCACCGAGCAATGGCCCGACGGCGCCCCGGTGGTCTACCTCGCCCGCGGACAAGGCGCGCTCGTCGACGCCCTGGCCGGCGGCACCCTGACCGACGGACCCGTGCTGCTCACCACCCAGAACTGCGGCAACGTCCCGCAGGCCACGCTCGACGAGATCGTCCGCCTCGGCGCACGCACCGTGATCGCGCTCGGCGGCCCCGCCGCCGTGTGCGACGCCCAGCTCGCCGCAGCCGCAGCCGTCGGAGCCGACCCGCTCTGCACCGGCACCGGCTTGGGCATGCCCGAGTCCGAATGCGAGTCACTGGTCGAGCTGTTCGAGACCACCGGCGGCACCGCGTGGACCGACAGCACCGGCTGGGCCGCCGACAACGCGCCGTGCGACTGGTTCGGCGTCACCTGCACCGACGGCAACGTCACGAAGCTGATCCTCACCGACAACAACCTCGTCGGGCAGATCCCGACCGACCTCGCCGCGGGCCTGCCGGAGCTCACCGACCTCCGGCTCGACGCCAACAGCCTCACCGGCCCGATCCCGCCGAGCCTGGGCGACCTCACGGACCTCACCGAGCTGTTCCTCAACGCCAACGACCTCACCGGGACCATCCCCGCAGAGCTCGGCCTGCTGACCGAGCTCCAGACCCTCAACCTCGGCCAGAACCTGCTCGACGGACCGCTGCCGCCACAGCTCGGCAACCTCACCAAGCTCGACTCGCTCAACGCCACCGACAACGCGCTCACCGGACCTCTGCCGCCGCAGCTCGGCCAGCTCGATCTACTCCGCGAGCTCGCGCTGACCAACAACCTCCTCGACGGGCCCCTGCCGCCACAGCTCGGTGACCTCGACGGCCTCCAGGACCTGCTGCTCGGTGGCAACGCCTTCACGGGCGTCGTCCCGCCCGAGCTCGCCGACCTCGACCAGCTCACGCTGCTCGTCCTCCACCGCAACGACCTCGGCGGTCAGCTGCCGGTGCTGCCCCTGCCCGTCCAGGACCTGTTCCTGTCCGACGGCCCCGGCGGCAACGACTGCTTCGACGCAGCCGGCGACGGCACCGAGGAGGCTCGCCTCGACGGCCTCGACACCGACTGGGCCGAGTGCGACCAGGTCGACGCGCTCGTCGCGCTGTTCAACGCCACCGACGGGCCGAGCTGGAACGACAACACCGGCTGGACCACCGACCCCGACCCCGGCCGTCAGGCCGCCTGCACGTGGGCGAAGGTCACCTGCGACGGCGACGCGATCACCGAGCTGCGCCTGGATGGCAACAACCTCGTCGGGACCCTCCCGCCCCAGATCGGCGACCTGCCCGACCTGGTGACCCTGCACCTGCACTTCAACACCCTCAGCGGTGCCATTCCGGCCCAGCTCGGACAGCTCGGACAGCTGCAGTTCCTCGACGCCGGCTTCAACGATCTCAGCGGCCCGCTGCCGCCGCAGATCGGCGACCTGACCGAGCTCCTCGATCTGAAGCTGTCAGGCAACGCCCTCACCGGCACCATCCCGTCGGAGCTGGGCAGCCTCACCAACCTCAAGGACCTCAACCTCGGTGTCAACGACCTCACCGGCCCCATCCCACCCGAGCTCGCCGGCATGATGTCGCTGACCGACCTGCGTCTCGGCCAGAACCAGCTCACCGGCCCCCTCCCACACCAGCTCGCCGACCTCGCCAACTTGATCGTGCTCGACCTCAGCAGCAACCAGCTCACCGGCACCATCCCGACCGAGCTCGGCGACTTCGCGAGCCTCGACAACATCAACCTCGCCGACAACCAGCTCACCGGGCCCATCCCCGTCCAGCTCGGCAACCTCGCCCAGCTCCAGACCCTGCTGCTCGCCAACAACCAGCTCACCGGCACCATCCCGACCGAGCTCGACAACCCCGCCGGCCTCGATCTCGTCGACCTGAGCGGCAACCAGCTCACCGGCACCGTCCCGGCATCATTCGCCAACGCCTTCATCCTGAGGCTCTCCGACGGGCCCGGCAGCAACGACTGCTTCGACGCCGGCGGCGATGCCACCCTCGCAGCCCAGCTCGACGGCCTCGACGCCGGCTGGGCCGAGTGCGACCAGGTCGACGCGCTCGTCGCGCTGTTCGACGCCACCGACGGGCCGAGCTGGACCAACAACACCGGCTGGACCACCACACCCGACCCGGGCCGCGACGCAGCATGCGGCTGGTTCGGCATCACCTGCATCGATGGTGACGTGACCCGCGTGTCCCTGACGAACAACGGCCTGGCCGGCACGATCCCGACCAAGCTCGGCGACCTCGCCCAGCTCGAATCGCTCTTCCTGCAGGACAACGCGCTCACCGGCACGATCCCCACCGAGCTCGGCACCCTCACGGCGCTCGTGAAGCTGGAGCTGCACACCAACGCCCTGACCGGCGAGATCCCGCCCGAGCTCGGCAACCTGACCCTGCTCGAGGACCTGTACCTGCAGAGCAACATGCTGACCGGGACGATCCCCGCCGAGCTCGGCAACCTCACCGCCCTGCGGTTCCTCCTCCTCAACAGCAACATGTTGACCGGGACGATCCCCGCCGAGCTCGGCAACCTCACCGCACTCACGAGCCTGCGGCTCAACAACAACACCCTCAGCGGCACGATCCCACCCGAGCTCGGCAACCTCGACCAGCTCGAGATCCTGTGGCTGCAGACCAACACGCTCAGCGGCGAGCTCCCCGTCGAACTCGGCAACCTCACGGCCCTCACCCGGCTCGAGGCGCACAGCAACGACCTCACCGGTGCCATCCCGGCCGCGCTCGGTGACCTCGCTCTGCTCGAGGAGCTGTACCTCTACGGCAACGACCTGACCGGCGCGATCCCCGCCGAGATCGGTGACCTGACCGCGCTGCGGATCCTGAACCTCCACAGCAACATGCTCGACGGCACGATCCCTGCCGCGTTCGACCAGCTGACCAGCCTCACCACGGTCAACCTCCGGAGCAACACGCTGACCGGGACCCTCCCGGCGACCTTCGGCGACGTCACCAGCCTGGGGCTGTCCGACGGTGCGGACGGCAACGACTGCTTCGACGCCGGCGGCGACGCCACCCTCGCAGGCCAGCTCGACGGCCTCGACGCCGGCTGGGCCGAGTGCGACCAGATCGACGCGCTCATCGCGCTGTTCAACGCCACCGACGGGCCGAGCTGGACCACCAACACCGGCTGGACCACCTCACCCGACCCTGGCCGCGACGTTGCGTGCGGGTGGTTCGGCGTGGACTGCGCCGTCGATGGAGAGATCCAGTTCCTGGAGATGCCGTTCAACAACCTCGTCGGCAGCATCCCGCCACAGATCGGCAACCTGCCTGGACTGCGGAGCCTGAACCTCGCGTCGAACACGCTGACCGGCACGATCCCGACCGAGCTCGGCAACCTTGTCAACCTCGGAGGGTTGCGGCTGTTCAACAACGACCTGACCGGCAGCATCCCCACCGGTCTTGGCAACGCCACCGGCCTG
>CBDTZB010000058.1:0-9652 GCA_965364795.1 uncultured Nocardioides sp. | reverse complement strand
CGGCGCTGCTGGCCGGGGCCGTCGTCGTCACCGGCGCGGCAAACTTGGCTGGCGGCCGCGACCCGCTGGTTTCGGGGCTCTTCGGACTTGCGAACGCCACCGAGTGGTTAGTGGTCGCTGTACTTCTGGGCGCCTACCGCTCGCGCCCGTTCCTGCGAACCCGGCAAGACTTCGCACGGCTCATCGGTGCAGCCGCGATCGGCAGCGCCGTCACGGGGATACTGGTTGGCGCCGTGGTCAAGGTGGTGGACGGAGGGGCGTTCCTCACGGTCGCCACGAGCGTCGCTCCCTCGCACCTGGCCTCGCAACTTCTGGTCGTACCCGTTCTCCTCCTGCTCGCTGACAGCAAGGCTCGAAGCCGCACTGACGTGCCCGCCCTCGTCGTCGCTCTGCAGATCCTCAGCACTCTGGTAGTGACGGTCATGGTGCACCGCAGCGGTCAGAGTCTGCCGCTGTCGTTCCTTCCCCTTCCTTTCTTGGTGTGGGGAGCGTTGGTCCTCTCGCTGCGCTCGTTGGCGATCGAGGCGCTCGTGGTCGGAACTCTGGTCACTGTGTTGACCGCCAATGGCGGAGGTCCGTTCGGGAGCATGTCAACGATTCAGCCATGGGCTACCGCGGCACTGGTGCAGGTTGCCCTCATCGTGATCGCCTTGGTCTCGATTCCACTAGCTCTGGTCATGGCGGAGCGATCGGCGGCGCTGGTCGAAGCCCTGGCGGGACGCGAGGAGTCGCGCCGCTCTCAACTCGAACTCAGGCGCGAACAGGATTTCACCGCGACGCTGTTGGCAGCGACGACCGGCACCTCGATCATCGCCACCGACGAACGCGGGATCATCACCTACATCAACAGCGGCGCTGAGAACCTCCTTGGCTACACCTCCAAGGACCTCATCGGCCAGTCTCTGAGCGCACTGCACCAACGCGACGAGCTCGACGATCGCCTGCGTGAGCTGCGCGTGCGATCCGTGTTCGACGCCATCGTCGGGACGCCGGGCAACTCAGGCTCAAGTCGCGACTGGACTTATCGCCGCGCAGACGGGGGTCTCCTGCGGGTGAGCCTGAAGATCAGCCCCTTGTTGGACCCCGCCGAGGCACTGATCGGCTACCTCGCAGTGGGCGAGGACATCACTGGTCGGCAGCGAACCCAGGAGTCGCTTCGCCGGCTATTGGAGACCGAGCGTGCGGCCGTGGATCGGCTCTCGGATCTCGACCGGGCCAAATCGGAGTTCCTCGCCACGGTGAGCCACGAACTGCGCACCCCGATGACCAGCATCCTGGGCTTCAACCAGGTGCTGGAGGCAGAGACCGTAGGACCTCTCAATGACCGGCAGCGCGACCTTCTCAGGCGAATCGATCGAGGCGGTCACCGGCTGATGGGTCTGATTGAGAACATCTTGGTGCTCTCCCGCATCGAAAGCCTCAAAGATCCTTCGGAGCATCAGCCGGTCGATGTGGCGGAGGTGGCGCGCTCGGCGGTTCAGGCTACCGAGACTCTGCGATGGGATCGGTCGCTCACCCTTGACGTATTTGCCTCGTCCGATGGGCCGCTAGCGGTCCTCGCAGACGAGCTTCAACTCGAGCGAGCCCTCATCAACCTGGTGTCCAACGCGGTCAAGTTCACACCGGACGGCGGATTCGTACAGGTCTCAGTCACGAGCCCTGACGATCACTCGATCGTCGTGGAAGTGCGCGATAGCGGGATCGGCATTCCCCTTGACGAGCAGTCCAGACTTTTCGAAAGATTCTTTCGAGCCAGCAACGCCGTTGCGGACTCGATTCAGGGCACGGGTTTGGGCTTAGCCATCGTCCGAACCATCGTTGCAGCCCACAACGGAGAGCTGACGGTGGCCTCGGCCCCCGGGCAGGGAACAACGGTATCGGTTCGCCTGCCCCGAATGTCCCCTCAATCCGACGAAGAAGTCAGCGAATCGACCCGAGCGACCAAGTCGTCGGCGTCGAACGGCTTGACGATGTAGTCGTTCGCCCCAGCGGCCAACCCCACCTGGATATCGCCCTCCTTCGCCCGGGCACTCAGGAGAAGGATCGGCATCTTGCGGTGGTCGGCGTCCTCACGCAACCGGCGCGTCACCGACAAGCCATCAAGGTCACCGGGCATGGCGATATCCAAGATGATCAGGTCGGTGGTAGATGCGGCCACGAGCTCCAGTGCCTGCACACCGTTCTTGGCCATCGCCACAGTGTGACCTTGGTCTTCAAGGAGCATCTGGACCAAGAGGTGGATATCGGGGTCATCCTCCGCCACGACGATGCGCGCCACGTATTTCTCCTCATCGACTGGGATGGATCGGGAGTCATGACCATACCTGCATGAAAACTTCATGCCTTCCAGCAATAGGGACACACCTTCTTCACGCCGCCCTGCAATGGTGAAGTTCACGGTTCGGGTTCCGCTAACCCGCGCTAACACCACACCACCGGAGGCGTCCATGTCCCAGCTACACACGGCCCAGAAGCGCACCGTTCCTCGTAACCTGCACGCCAGCCTCCGGCCGGCGCAAGTAGCCGAGGAGCCGTCCGGTGGACTGGCCGAGGCCACCCGCCGAGCACTGGTTTTGCGCTACCGAATCGCGGTGCGGGACCGATTGGAAGAACGCGAGATGGTCGTTGACCACTCGACATCAACAGCGGTCTACTCACTCGCCCAGGAACTCGGCGCCGAGTCCGCCACTCCGCGCGACGTGGTCGATATCCACGTGTCGGGGGTCCGAGAATGGGCGCAGAGGGTGAACACCCAAAGATCAGCAGCGATAGTGTCGGCCGCTGAGTCCGTATTGATCGAAACTCTGGGACAGTTAGCCGCCTATTACCGCGCCGCAGCACTCAGCAACGGGCGGGCCTGGCGAAATGAGACAACCGCGTGACAATGGCAGCCGAAGTGGACTCGGTGAGCGGCAGGCTCCTCCTTTTCGTGGCCGGCGACTCTCCCAGGGCGGGACGGGCCGAGGCCAATCTGAGACGTCTGATCTCGTTGCTGCCAGCGGACCTGCCACGGCCCGAGATCGAGGTGATCGACGTGGTCCAGCGTGCGGATCTCGCCGAGGAGTGGCTGGTGCTGGCTACGCCCCTCGTCATTCGTCAGGTGGGCGACAGCGTCAGCCGCGCCGTTGGCGACTTCGCCGATCTTCGACGCCTGGCTGATGCCATCAACCTCCCCCTTTCCACCGAAGCTCTCGAGAAGGGTCTCGCGTGAACACTCCCCCAGCACCTATCGTCAAACTTCCCACCGGCCACCCCGGCCTCGATCATGTTCTGCGCGGCGGCATGCCTGCCGGCCGAATGACACTCGTGAGCGGCACGTCCGGTAGCGGCAAGACCGTCTTCGCCCTGCAGTTCCTCCTGGGCGCCGTACGTAACACCGGCGAGTCAGTGGTGTTCGTGACGTGCGAGGAGCCCCCGTCCGCGATCCGGGAGAACGCCGCCTCGCTGGGTTTCGACATCTCATCTCACGAGGCCGAAGGACGGTGGTCCTTCATCGACGCCACCAACGACGCCAGCCTCGACGACGAGGTCCTCGGCCCCTTCGAGTTCTCTGCTCTCATCGCGCGGATTCAGGCTGCGATTAGCCGCACCGGCGCCACCAGGGTCGCGATCGACTCGATGGGGGCCCTTTTTCAGCGCTATGTCGACGCGCCCACCGTGCGTCGCGAGATCATGCGCGTCGCCAACGCGATGCGTGCCGCCAAGGTCACCTCCGTGATGACCTCAGAACGCGCCGACGAATACGGCGACATCGGCCGCTTCGGTGTTGAGGAGTTCGTGTCCGACAACGTTCTGGTGCTGCGTAACGTGCTGGAGCAGGAGTCGCGACGTCGGACCATTGAGGTCCTCAAGATGCGCGGCGTCGATCACATGACCGGCCAGTTCCCCTTCACGATCATCCCCGGTGAGGGCATTGTGGTCATCACCCTGGAGGGGACCGACCTCAACGCCATCAGCAGCACCGAACGAATTCATTCAGGCCTCGATGCGCTCGATGAGATGTGCGGCGGAGGAATGTTCCGCGACTCCATCAGCCTGGTCTCCGGTGCTACCGGAACAGGCAAGACGCTCCTGGTCACCGAATTCATCAGCGGCGGGGCCGCGGCTGGTGAACGGTCGCTGCTGATGTCCTTCGAGGAGAGCAGGAGTCAACTCAACCGCAACGCCCAAGGATGGGGGCGGGACTTCGCCAAGTTCGAGGCCGACGGCACGCTGAAGATCGTGGCCGCCTACCCCGAGGTGAGCTCCCTGGAGGATCACCTCGTCAACATCAAGCGAGTGGTCGAGGAGTACAACCCCAGTCGCATAGCCATCGACAGCCTCACCGCTCTCGAACGGATCGCTCCCGCCAGGAGCTTCCGGGAGTTCCTGATCGGGCTGACGGCCTTCCTCAAGCACCGCCAGATCGCGGCTCTGCTGACCGCCACGGCCAAGACCCTCCTGGGCGGCGAGTCCACCACGGAAGCCAATATCTCCACTTTGACCGACTCGATCATGCTGTTGCGTTACGTCGAGATGGGCGGGGAAATCAGACGTGGCTTCACGGTGCTGAAGCTCCGGGGCTCGACGCACGACAAGTCGATCCACCAGTTCACCATCGACAGTTCCGGCCTGCAGATGGGAGCGCCCTTCCGAAACGTGACCGGCATCCTGGGTGGTCGCCCCACCCTCGACCCTGAGCCGGCGTCATCGCTGGACGAGGTCGCTGAACTGTTCAGCCCCCGTGAGGGCGAGACCCTCGGATGACTACCCACATGGCGACTTCAAACCCGGGCCCGGCCGCGAGCGATGAGGCGGGAGTTTTGATCGTCGATGCCACCGGGATCATCCGACACGCGAACGCCACAGCGTCGCTTCTCATGCAAGGCGGCGCTAAGTCCCTGATCGGGCAGGCGTTCGGTCAACCCCTGGGCGACGACCTGCGCCAGAACATCGAAGTGGTCGACCGACACGGAGCCGTTCGCGAAGCCGAGATGCGCGTTGCTCCGTACACCGCGGCGGACTCCTTCACCGGATCCGGTGCCTGGGCAGTCACGATTCGTCCCACCAAGTTGAACGAGGACACCCCGGACTCCGCTTCAACCACACCCACTTCTCAGGCGCCTGCCTCACGGGTCGACGACGCCCTGTCGCTGACCTATCACGAGTTGGGGAACGCTGTGGCCAGCCTCAGTGCAGGCCTGACCATGCTGCGCGACTCCTGGGACACCAAGTCGGAGGAGGATCGATTGGCGCGGGTCACCCGTCTCGAACGCTCCGCGTCCGGCCTCGCCATCCACCTCAAGGGTTACCTCGACGCAGACCGAGCCCAGGCCGGAGCATTCGAACCGCGCTCAGCCAATCACGATCTCCTCGACATTATTCTCGAAAGACTGCCCGACCTTGGTTTGGTCGCCGGAGAGGTTGAGGTCGACGTGATGCCCGGGTGCGCGGTGATGATCGACGCCGCCCACTGCTGGTCGATCGTCGGGAACTTTGTCAGCAACGGCCTGAGACACGGCGAGGGGCCGGTCCGAATCACCGCTTCAAGCCAGCATGGACAGACCACTATTTGCGTGAGCGACTCCGGTGCGGGGGTCACCGCCGAGCGGGTCCCCTTCCTCTTCGAGAGGTTCACCCATGGCGGTGAGGCATCGAGCAACGGCCTTGGTCTCTGGATAGCAGCGACGCTGGCCGGCGCCTACGGAGGGAAGGTCTGGTGGGAGCCCAACGAACCCGAGGGCTCCAGGTTCTGCTGCCTACTACCAGCGGTCGCCGCTCGTTCGGAAGCTGACCTGCCCTCCTGATCACTTCAGCGAGGTAGTCCGAGGATTCGTTCGCCCACGACGTTACGCAGGATCTGCGTCGTTCCTCCAGCGATGGAGAGACAGCGGGTGTTCAGCAACTCCCAGACGGCAGCGGCTGCCTCAGGATCATCGGTCAGAGCCCGCTCGCCGTACAGATCGACGACGAGTTCGGCGCTGTCCTGTCGATTACGCACTCCCAGCAGCTTGGCCACGCTCGACTCCGCTCCCGGTCCTGCACCGCTGAGCGACCGCAGCGTGGTGCGGGTGCCAAGCAGAGCGTTGACGGTGGACAGGGCCACCGCGTGACCGATCCGGGCCCGCTCCACCGCACCGATTCGACTCTCCGGTTCCGCGGCCAAAGCCACCGCGCGCTCGGTGCTCTTGTCGAGTCGGCTGGTGGCCATGGCAACACGCTCGTTGGCGAGGGTGGTGCGAGCCAGCTTCCAGCCTTCACCCGGCTCCCCCACCATGGCGTCGTCGGGCACGAAGACGTTGTCGAGGAAGACTTCGTTAAACAGGGCTTCGCCCGTGATCTCGCGTAGCGGCCGGATGTCGATCCCGGGACTGGACATGTCGACCAGGAAGTAGCTGATTCCCCGGTGCTGCGGCGCGTCTGGATCGGTACGGGCCAGACAGATTCCCCAGTGAGCGCGTTCGGCCACTGAGGTCCACACCTTCTGTCCGCTCAACCGCCATCCCCCCTCGACCCGCTCGGCCTTGGTCCGCAATGAAGCGAGATCCGAGCCCGACCCGGGCTCTGAGAAGAGCTGGCACCACACGATGTCTCCCAGCAGGGAGGGTCGCACGAAGCGTTCGCGCTGGGCGTCGGTGCCGCGTTCGAGAATGCTGGGCAGGGCCCAGGCCGTGATCACGAGGTCAGGTCGGACAACACCTGCGGAGGCAAGTTCCTGGTCCAAGACGATCTGCGTGACGGCATCGGCTCCCAGTCCTGCGGGAGCTGGCCAGTGGGGCGTGAGCAGGCCGCTGTCCACCAAGGCTCGCCGCTGATCGTCCGCGCTGGCCACCTCCGAAACGAGCTTGCGCAAGTCCTCACGGAGAGGCTCATCACGGCCCTCCAGATCGACACGCGGGCGCCGGCGAACGCCGCGCACAGCACTCTCGGTCAGTCGGCTGGCAGCATCGTCACTTCGGCCGGTCCGGGCCTTCAGCGTCAGCGCTCGGCGAAGATACAGATGCGCATCGTGCTCGTGGGTGAACCCGATCCCACCGAGGACCTGGATGCAGGTCTTGGCCACAGAGACGGCCCCGTCGAAGGCGACCGACTCAGCCACGTCAGCCGCGAAGGCCCACTGCTCGGCGTCGCGATCAGGACCGCCGCCGGCGGCCGCAGCCGCATCCCAGGCGACTGCGGTCACTGCCTCAGCGGTTTCCAGCATCTCCGCACACAGGTGCTTGATCGCCTGGAAACTACCGATCGGCCGGCCGAACTGCTCACGGACCTTGGCGTAGTCCACGGCTGTGTCCAGGCACCAACGGGCGATCCCTGCCGCCTCGGCTGCCGCGTAGGTAACTGCGGCATGTCGCACCAGGTCGTGATTGACGTCGGCCAGCGCCACCACTCCGGCCGCGTTCCAGTCCACCTCGATCGAGCCACTGCGTCGAGTCAGATCCACCACCGGATGGGGCGTAACAGTGACAGCCTCCGCTGGGGCCCAGTGCCAGAGCCCAGCGTCGTTGGGGACGATAAAGGCGTCGGCGCCGGGAGCGTCCCACACCACCTCGCGGGTGGGGTCGAGGGTCACGGCGACCCTCGCCCCTTCCGTGATGGTCTTAGCCTGCTCCGGTAGCCCCGAGACCAGATGGGCAGCGACGATCGTGCTCAGCAGGGCCCCGGGGAGCAGAGCACGCGCAGACGCCTCAATCGCGACGGCGGCGTCCACGGTGCTGCCACCGCCACCTTGCAGCGACTCGGGCAGAGCCAGCCCCGACAGGCCCATCTCGCACACTCCGGCCCATACGGTGTCGAAGCCGTGGTCCCGATCGTTTTCAGCGGCGCGAGCAGCCGTGATCCCGTCCAGCGACGCCGCCCATTTGGCCAACGTCGCTGCTAGTTCACGGTGCTCTTCGGTGATCCCGATGGACATACCTGACTCCCGTCTGAGGTCCTGTGTCGCTCTACTCCCTCGGCGGAACTAGAACGTGTTCCAATTCTAGTCACATCCGCCCGCATCTGCTCACATGTCTCGGGCTATTCTCGCGCGGTGACCAACGAAGCGACATCGACCGATTCCACCGAGCAGGAGCGACTGCTCGACCACGCGCGGTCCGCCGAGGGCTTTATGCCGGCCGAAGAGGGAATGCTGCTCTACCGTCATGCAGTCGAACGCGCGGCCGATGGCCCGCTGCTCGAGGTGGGCACGTACTGCGGAAAGTCCGCCATCTACCTCGGCGCCGCAGCGCGTCGGGCGCCTGAGGGTGTCGTCTTCACCGTGGATCATCACCGTGGGTCTGAGGAGAACCAGGCAGGCTGGGAGCACCACGACCCGGCTCTGGTCGACGAGGAGTTCGGACTGATGGACACGCTCCCGGTCTTTCGCCGAAATGTGGCGCGCGCAGGACTGGAGGATCGGGTGATGGCGATCGTCGGGCCAAGCACCACGGTCTCCCGCTGGTGGCGTACCCCGTTGAGCCTGCTGTTCATCGACGGAGGACACGCCGAGATCCACGCCCAGAACGACTACTCCGGTTGGGCGCCCTGGGTGATGCCCGGAGGTCTGCTCGTGATCCACGATGTCTTCGAGGATCCGGCGGACGGCGGGCAGCCGCCGTTCCACGTATTCGTCCGAGCCCTCGAAAGCGGCTGCTTCGAACAGGTGGAGACGGTCGGCTCCATGCGTGTCTTACGACGAACGAAGGGGCAGGCTGGCGACGCTGTCGGTTGACGCGCAGCCGCACTCCAGCGCGATCTCCGCGAAGTGGGGTGCCAAGGACGTGCCGCGCATGATGCCCGACCCTGGGGTGCTGTGGCCGAAGGTTTCCCCGAGCGCGTCTGCCGCCAGGATGACCGCAGCAGCGGTGTAAGTCGTCTGCTCGTGCGGCCAGTAGACGTCATCGCCGTAGACCCAGCCGGTCCAGTAGGAACCGTTCTCGTGCCGCATGTGCTGCATGTCCTTGAACAGGGCAAGGGCGCGGCGATGATCTCCCACGGCGTCAAGGGCCATGACCAACTCACAGGTCTCAGCGCCGGTCACCCACGGGTTGGTGTCGACGCAACGGATGCCCATACCGGGAACCACAAACTCGTCCCATCGGGGGGCGAGCAGGGTCAGCGCAGACTCGTCGCGAATCGCGCCACCAAGAACCGGGTAGTACCAGTCCATGGAGTAGGTCGACTTGTCCAGGAACAGATTGCGGTGCTCGCGCACTGCGTGACCAAGTCGTCCGCCGGCGAGCTCCCATTCAGGCTGCGGCTCATCGACCAGGTCCGCGAGGGCTACTCCGGCTCGCAGTGACTGATAGATGCTTGAGGAACCGGCCAACAGGGCGCCGTCCTCCCCCGGCCCAGGCTCGCCGTTCTCCCAGGTCTGCGCCCAGTTGAAGCCCCCGAAGGGGAGCTGGCGGGAAACGACCCAGTCGAGTCCGGCACGGACCGAAGGCCAGTGCTTGACGATGAAGGAGTAGTCGCGACGCACCAGCCAGTGGTGCCAGAGGCCCACGGCGAAGTACGCCGACATGTTCACCTCGCCGCGCTCGTCGTCGACGGTTCCGGCGACGATCTTCATCGGCCAAGAACCGTCAGCACGCTGCAGGGTGGGGACCCAGTCATAGGCGCGCTCGGCTGCCTCGACCTCGCCGCCCACGAGCAGGGCCATGGCGGCCTCGACGTGGTTCCAGATGTCGACGTG
>CBDTZB010000057.1:0-9667 GCA_965364795.1 uncultured Nocardioides sp. | reverse complement strand
GGTGAGATCGGCCCGGACATGAGGCCCATCGATCTCGCCGGTGTCGACGTTCACTCCGGACGGGACGTCCACCGCCACCATCGGGATCCCTTGAAGGCCGGCCAGGGCATCTGTCGCGTTCTGGCGCAGCCCGGGGCGCCCACCGATCCCGAGGATCCCGTCGACGACGAGATCGGGTCGTGTGCCTGTGGACCAGTCAGGGGTAGGGCTCGGGTCCACAACCCGCCCCCCTGCCTGTTGCAGAGCCCGCACA
The DNA here is from genome assembly GCA_965364795.1 of uncultured Nocardioides sp. Classification (GTDB taxonomy): domain Bacteria; phylum Actinomycetota; class Actinomycetes; order Propionibacteriales; family Nocardioidaceae; genus Nocardioides. Next base: position 9,414 of record CBDTZB010000057.1, on the reverse strand, counting down.
CCGGCTTCATGGATCCGGTCGCCGAGTCGCCACGCCTCAACCTGAACCCCTCGGCGGGCCAGCACAGCGCCAGCGAACAACGCATCACCCCCGTTGTCACCCGGCCCGACCAGAAGCAGCACCCGCCTGCCGTACGCCGAGCCGAGGTAGTCCAGGACGGCGTACGCCAGACCGTGCGCAGCGCGCTGCATCAATGCGCCCTCCGGCAGCTGCGCCATCGCCGCAGCCTCGGCCTCGCGCACCTGTACCACCGTGTGTGCTCGGATCATGGGTCCAACGTATGGCCTCGTGCCACCTCGTTGTGCGGGTCGTGTGCCTGACGGCTACCCAGGGCCCGTGGACAGACACACAACCCACGTCGCCGCGGCAGCGAAGACCCCCTAGATCAGGTCGTGTGTCTGAGAACCACCCGATGCTCGTTCTCAGGCACACAACCCGAGACCACGAACGGACCTGTGGAGAGACGGATGCGGGTAGTCGCCGAGGCGGGCACGCTTCCACGCCATGAACTCGATGCTTCAGCGGCTTATCGCCTCGCAGGACGGAATGGTGGCCAGACGACAACTCAGTGCCCACGGCCTCGGGTGGGATTGCGTAGATCATCAAGTCTCAGCCGGGCGGTGGTCGATCCGCAGCCCGAGGGTCATCAGCACCTTCACAGGCACCCCCACGGTGAACCAGCGTCGTTGGCTCGCGGTGCTGCACGCGGGGCCGCGGAGCATGCTCGGTGGGCTCACGTCCGCGGCCCATCACGGCCTGGAGGGATGGGAGCGCGAAGCCGTCACGGTGATGGTCGGCGACGAACTGAGCTTCGAACCCGTCCCCGGGGTCAACTTCTTCCGCTCTAGGAGGCCCTTTGACCTGATGATCAGCCCCAAGGCGGGCATCCCTCGCTGTCGATTGGAGCCGGCGCTGCTCCTCTGGGCGGCGTACGACGCAGCGCCGCGCGCCGCCCACGGCGTCCTGGCGGCCTCCATTCAACAACGGCTCACGACTCCGGATCGAATGGTTGAGTGGGTCGATCGGCTGCGACCCCTGCGCCGAGCGAAGCCCTTCAAGGCGACCCTCAGCGATATCGCGGGAGGCGGCCACTCGGGCGCAGAACTTGCCATCGCACGGATGTGTCGCCGCTTCCAGATGCCCCCGCCGTCGCGTCAGGTAGCCCGCGCCGACAACTCAGGCCGACGTCGTTGGACGGACGCCGAATGGGATCTACCCGACGGATCGGTCCTCGTGCTCGAGGTGGACGGGTCTTTTCACATGGAGGTCCGTCAGTGGCATGACGACCTACGTCGCACCCGACAACTCGTCGGGCCGCGGCGCATGGTGGTGCGATGCAGCGCGTATGAGCTGAGGCACGAGGCCGACCAGGTAGCCATGGACCTCATGCACCTTGGCGTGCCGGGTCGTGTGCCTGGGACCGCCGCCTGAGTAGTCGACAGGCCCACAACCCGAGCGCAAGGGCCCACCTACGACTCGAGGACCACCATGGCCGTGGCGATCCCGGCGTCATGGGACAGGGAGAGGTGCACGGAGGTCGCACCCAGCGCCTCGGCCCGCGCCGCCACCGTGCCGCTCAGCACCAGTCGGGGTTGACCCGACTCTTCGCACACCACCTCAGCGTCGTGCCAGGCCAGGCCTCCGGGTGCGCCCAGGGCTTTGGCGACCGCCTCCTTGGCGGCGAAGCGGGCCGCCAGCGAGTTCACCGGCAAAGCAGCTTCCGCAGCCGTAAACAACCGGTGCGCCAACTCCGGGGTGCGTTCCAACGACTCGGCGAACCGAGCGATCCCTACGACGTCGACACCGATGCCGATCACCGCCACAGCGAGATCACTCCACCGTGACGGACTTGGCGAGGTTCCGGGGCTGGTCGACGTCGTGACCCATGGCGGTCGCCAGCTCACAGGCGAACAACTGCAGCGGCACCGTGGCCACCAGCGGCTGAAGAAGCACCGGCACCCGCGGCAGACGGATCAGCGTGTCGGCGTACGGCGTGATGGCGTCGTCGCCCTCTTCGGCGAGGCAGATCGTCACCGCACCTCGGGCCCGAACCTCCTGGATCCCGCTGAGCATCTTCTCGTGCAACTGATCGCGTCCACGAGGAGGCACCACGCACATGACCGGCAGGCCGGGCTCAATCAGGGCGATCGGGCCGTGCTTCAACTCGCCCGCCGCGAAACCCTCGGCGTGGATGTAGGCCAGCTCCTTGAGCTTCAGGGCGCCCTCCATAGCGACCGGGTAGCCGGCGTGCCGGCCGAGGAAGAGCACGGACCTGGTCTTCACGTGGGCGCGGGCGAAGGCGTAGACGTCCTCGGCACCCGCAAGAACAGTTTCGATATGCCCGGGGATCTCCTCGAGCTGCTCCATGACTTCGTCGATCTCGTCGCCGAAGCGGGTGCCCTTCACCTGCGCGAAGTAGAGGGCGAGCAGGTAGCAGGCGACCAGTTGGGTCAGGAAGCCCTTGGTCGAGGCCACCCCGATCTCGGGGCCCGCATGGGTGTAGATCACGGCGTCGGACTCGCGCGGGATGGTGGATCCGTTGGTGTTGCAGATCGCGAGAACCTTGGAGCCCTGGACCTTGGCGTGACGGATTGCTTGGAGGGTGTCGGCGGTCTCGCCGGACTGGCTGATCGCGACAACGAGCGTGTCCTGGGTCAGGATCGGGTCGCGGTAGCGGAACTCCGAGGCGAGTTCGACCTCACACGGGATACGGGTCCAGTGCTCGATGGCGTACTTGGCCACCATGCCGGCGTAGAACGACGTGCCGCAGGCAATGATGATGACCTTGCTGATGTTCCGGATCTCGTCGTCCGACAGACGCATCTCGTCGAGCTGCAGCAATCCTTCGGGGGTACGCCGACCCAGCAGCGAATCCGCCACGGCCTTCGGTTGCTCGAAGATCTCCTTGCGCATGAACCAGTCGTGGCCATCCTTCTCGGCCGCCGACAGGTCCCAGTCCACGTAGTAGGGCTTGCCCTCTGCGGGCGTGCCGTCGAAGCCAATGATGCTCACGTCGTCGCGGGTGATGGTGACGACCTGGTCCTGGCCGAGCTCAACCGCGTTGCGGGTGTGCTCGATGAACGCTGCAACGTCGGAGCCGAGGAAGTTCTCGCCCTCGCCCACCCCGACGACCAGCGGTGAGTTGCGGCGCGCAGCCACCACCCGGTCCGGGTCCTGACCGTCGACGGCGACGAGGGTGAAGGCGCCCTCGAGGCGGTTGACCGTACGCCGCATGGCTTCGGTGAGCCCGCAACCGGACGCCAACTCGACCTCGACGAGGTGGGAGGCGATCTCGGTGTCGGTTTCCGACAGCAGGGTGTGGCCGGCCTCCTCCAACTCGGCGCGCAGCACGGCGAAGTTCTCGATGATGCCGTTGTGCACGAGCGCGACGCGCTCCTCGCGCCCCAGGTGCGGGTGCGCGTTGGCGTTCGTCGGGGCGCCGTGGGTGGCCCAGCGGGTGTGTCCGATGCCGACTGGCGATGTGGGTAGCGGCTGTTCGGCCAGCGACTTCTCGAGGTTGGCGAGCTTGCCTGCTCGCTTGTCGGACGCAATTCGGCCGTTGTTGATCAGCGCGACCCCGGCGGAGTCGTAGCCGCGGTATTCCAAGCGCCGCAACCCTTCGATCACCACATGTTGCGCCTGCTGATGACCGACGTAGCCCACGATTCCACACATGGGGAACACTTTAACCGTGGGACGGCCTACTCCCATGTTCGCGCCGTGCTGCGACAATCGTCGGCATGTCAGACGTCGGGGGTCATCTGCCCCACGGGTCCAACGGGTCCAACGGAACCGTGCAGTCCGCAGAACCCATCGACAACGGTAGGGAAACCTCGCCCTACATCGAGTTGGATCGATCCGCCTGGGCCGCGCTGGCCACGGAGAACGAGATCCCTCTCACCACCGAAGAGATCGATCGGCTGCGTGGTCTGGGCGATTCCTTGGACCTCGATGAAGTCGAAGAGGTTTATCTGCCGCTGTCCCGCCTCCTCAGCCTGTACGTCGAATCCGCAGGCCGGATGCACCGCAAGCAGGAGTCGTTCCTGCACCGACGCACACCGCCGCGCACACCGTTCGTGATCGGCCTGGCCGGATCCGTGGCGGTCGGCAAGTCCACCACCGCCCGCGTCTTGCAACAGATGTTGGCGCACTGGCCCGAGCACCCGAACGTCGCGCTCATCACCACCGACGGCTTCCTCTACCCCAACGCCGAGTTGGAGCGCCGCGGGATCCTGCACCGCAAAGGCTTCCCGGAGTCCTACGATCGGCGGGCGCTGCTTCGCTTCGTGGTGGACATCAAGTCCGGCAAGGAGGAGGTCGAGGCGCCGACGTACTCCCACCTCGTCTACGACGTGGTGCCGGACGAGAAGGTCACCATCCGTCGGCCAGATATCGTCATCATCGAAGGCCTCAACGTCCTCCAGCCGGCGCGGGTCAACGAGGACGGGCGCGCAGGTCTCACGCTGAGCGACTTCTTCGACTTCTCCGTGTTCGTCGACGCAGGCACCGCCCACGTCCGCAAGTGGTACGTCGAGCGGTTCCTGCACCTTCGAGAGACCGCTTTCCGTGATCCGGACTCCTACTTCGCGAAATACGCCACCCTTTCCCACGAGGAGGCGGTGGCGGAGGCGACCCGCATCTGGGACGAGATCAACGGTCCCAACCTGTCTCAGAACGTCCTCCCCACCCGATCGCGGGCGACCCTGGTGCTGCGCAAGGACGCGGACCACTCGGTCCGCTACGTGCGGCTGCGCAAGTTGTAGGCGCTTCGGGCTAGGAGACGTAGTCCGTAGCGAGCGCCCGCGCGGCGATCTCTAGTTCCTCCAGGTCGACCCGGCCGACCACTCCCCCGCGATCATTGGCATCCACCATCATCCGGCGGCCTTCGACGTTGAGCACGACCCGAGCGTGGTTCGTGTTGGCGATCGTCCCGGTCAACAGCCACGCAGGGGTGACGGTTTCGGAGTCGGACTCCAGAGCGATCCGTGAGCGGGTCAGACCCGGGTAGTCAGAACGGCGCCCGGTCTGAGCGAACGTGTCGACATCGGAGGTAAAGCCCCATTCGATGATCATGCCGAGTTCGTCGAAAGCGGTCTGACAGTCGGTCAGCCCTCCCTGAAGCACGGCGTAGCCGACCTCCTGCGGACGGTCGGTCCACTCGGTGAGCTCTGCGGAGGTGATCTCCTCGCACAGGGTGCCCTCGAAGGTGGAGGTCCCGTCGCCGTCCTGAACGGAGACGCTGGGCGTAGCCGGGGAGCCCACCGAGCAGCCAGCCAGGATGACGACCCCCACCAGCAGCCCGAGAGGTCGAGTCAGCAAACCTGGGCGTCTTGCGCTCAACGCAGCGCGAGCCGGTCCCGCACGACTTCGGCCAGTCGTTCAGCGACATCGCCGGCCAGTTCGGCGGTGGGAGCCTCCACCATCACCCGGACCAGTGGCTCGGTGCCCGAGGGACGCAGCAGGATGCGGCCGTTGCCAGCCAGACCCGCCTCTTCCTCAGCCAGGCTGGCGGCGAGCACCGGGTCCTCGTCGGCCCGAGACTTGTCCACGTTCGGCACGTTGATCAGGACCTGCGGCAGGCGGGTGACCACGGAGGCCAACTCCGCCAACGACGACCCGGTCTGAGCCATCCGGTCCAGCACATGCAGCGCGGTGAGTACGCCGTCCCCGGTGGTCGCGTGCTCGCTCATGATGACGTGACCGGACTGCTCCCCACCCAGGGTGTAACCCGAGTGCCGCATCGCTTCCAGGACGTAGCGGTCGCCGACCTTGGTCTGGCGTACGCCGACCCCGGCCTTTTCCATGGCCTTCACGAAGCCGAGGTTGCTCATCACGGTGACCACGACGGTGTTCTTGGCCAGCGTCCCGGCCTCGGACATGGACAAAGCGAGCACTGCGAGGATCTGATCCCCGTCCACGACCTCGCCGGAAGCGTCCACAGCCAGGCAGCGGTCGGCGTCACCGTCGAGAGCGAAGCCAGCGTCTGCTCCGTGCTCGATGACGGCCCGCCGCAGAGAGGTCAGGTCGGTGGATCCGCAGTGGTCGTTGATGTTCAGACCGTCGGGGTGGTCGTGGATCGCAATCACGTCGGCGCCGGCCTGGCGCAGCGCGGTCGGTCCGGCCAGTGCAGCAGCACCCTCGGCGCAGTCGACGACAACCTTCAGTCCCGCCAGTGAACGGTGGAGGGTCTGGGCCAGGTGGTCGGCGTACCGCACGACGGCGTCCTCGTAGACGCTGACGCGACCGACACTGCCACCGGTTGGCTTGGTCCAGCCTTCGTGCAGACGGTCCTCGATCTCGATCTCAAGTTCGTCGCTGAGTTTGACCCCACCGCGCGCCAAGAACTTGATGCCGTTGTCGGGCATGGCGTTGTGCGAGGCCGACAGCATCACGCCGAGATCGGCGCCGAGGACATCGGTCAGATAGGCAACACCCGGGGTGGGCAGCACCCCGAGCAGCATGACGTCGACACCGGCCGAGGCCAGGCCAGCCACGACGGCTGCTTCGAGGAACTGTCCGGAGATCCGGGTGTCGCGGCCCACGACCGCGAGCGGTCGGTGACCGGTGAACTCTCCGTGCTCGGAGAGGACCCTAGCTGCGGCAACAGAAAGGTCCAGGGCCAGCGAAGCGGTGAGATCACCGTTCGCGAGTCCCCGGACCCCGTCTGTGCCGAAAAGGCGAGCCACAGATGGCTACCTTCGACCTATCGCTTACTGAACTGAGGAGCCTTGCGGGCCTTCTTCAGACCAGCCTTCTTACGCTCGATGACGCGGGCGTCACGCGTGAGCAGACCGGCCTTCTTCAGCGTGGCGCGGTTGGCGTCAAGGTCGATCTCGTTGAGGCAGCGAGCCACGCCGAGACGCAGGGCGCCGGCCTGGCCGGTGATGCCGCCGCCGTGGATGCGGGCGATAACGTCGAAGCGACCCTCAAGCTGCAGGGCGCTGAACGGCTCGTTCACGACCTGCTGGTGCAGCTTGTTGGGGAAGTAGGAGTCGAGGGTACGGCCGTTGACCGTCCACACTCCGGTGCCGGGGACGATGCGAACACGGGCCACGGCCTCCTTGCGACGTCCGGTCGCGGCGGCCGGGGCGATGGTCGCCGGACGCTCAGGGGCGTCGGCCGACGCCTCGGACTCCGAGCTGTAGGCAACGCCCTGCTCGTCGGTCTGGTAGGTCTCCTCGACCTCGGTGCTGCTCTCCGACACGGTGATCCTTAACTCTGCTGCTCTGGAATGGTCTGAACGGTGAGGGGAATTACTGAGAGATCTGGGTGATCTCGTACGGCGTGGCCTGCTGGGCCTCGTGCGGGTGCGTCGGGCCGGAGTACACCTTGAGCTTGCCCAGCTGGGCGCGGCTCAACTTGTTCTTGGGGAGCATGCCCCACACCGCGTTCTCGACGGCCTTGCGGGCGTCCTTCTCGAGAATCTCGCCGATGGGGGTGGCGGTCAGACCGCCGGGGAAGCCGGAGTGACGGTAGGTCATCTTCGTCGTCCGCTTGGTGCCTGACAACGCAACCTTCTCCGCGTTGACGACGATGACGAAGTCACCCATGTCCATGTGCGGGGCGTAGGTGGCCTTGTGCTTGCCGCGCAAGAGCTTGGCAACCTGGACGGCGAGGTGGCCGAGGACGATGTCTTCGGCGTCGATGACATGCCACTCGCGCTGGATGTCAGCGGGCTTCGGGCTAAACGTGCGCACGGTAAAGGCCTTACGTCGGTCGGGGCATGGATAAGAATGTTGCTACTTGAACGTGTTGTCGGCCGCGCTCACAGGGCATCCGGCCGGAGTAGGACTAAGGCGCGGACGACCGGGGCAGGTCGCGACTGCACGAGTTTAGGTCGACGCATACGGCTGGGTCAAAACGACCAGTCGAGTGGGCCACCTTCCCCCAGTGTAGGTGATCGGACTAAGTTGGCCCTGTGACTGATTCCCTCACCGTTCGCGACAACCGTACCGGGTCAGAATACGACCTGCCGATCACCAACGGAGCCATCAAGGGCGCCGACCTGGGGAAGATCAAAACTTCCGAGGATGAACCGGGCCTGGCCGTTTACGACCCAGGCTTCGTCAACACCGCCTCGTGCCGCAGCGCGGTCACGTTCATCGATGGCGAGAAGGGGATCTTGGAGTACCGCGGGTACCCCATCGAGCAGTTGGCTGAGAAGTCCAACTTCCTCGAGGTGGCCTACCTGTTGATCCACGGCGATCTGCCCACCAAGGAGCAGTACGACACCTGGCAGCACGAGATCACCTACCACACGTTCGTCCACGAGAACGTGAAGTCCTTCATGGAGGGGTTCCGCTACGACGCCCACCCGATGGGGATGTTGATGGCGTCGGTCGGGGCCCTGTCGACCTTCTACCCCGATGCGGGGCAGATCCAGGACCCGAAGAACCGTCACATGCAGATCATTCGGATGATCGCCAAGATGCCAACCCTCGGCGCCTGGTCCTTCCGTCACGCGCAGGGCAAGCCCTTCATCTACCCCGACAACGACCTGAGTTACACCGCCAACTTCTTGTCGATGCTGTTCAAGATGAGCGAGCGGCGCTACGACGCCGACCCGCGTCTGGTCAAGGCACTGGACATCTTGTTCATCCTGCACGCCGACCACGAGCAGAACTGCTCCACCAACGCGGTGCGCTCGGTGGGCTCCTCCCAGGTCGACCCCTACTCCGCGGTCTCCGCCGGCGTCGGCGCCCTCTACGGCCCGCTGCACGGTGGCGCCAACGAGGCCGTGCTGCGGATGCTGCGCCGGATCGGGTCCAAGGAGAACATCCCCGCCTTCATCGAGGGCGTGAAGAACGGCAACGAGAAGCTGATGGGCTTCGGCCACCGGGTCTACAAGAACTTCGACCCGCGCGCCACCATCATCAAGAAGGCCTGCGACGACGTCTTCGAGGTCACCGGGGTCAACCCGCTCCTCGAGATCGCCAAGGAGCTGGAGAAGATCGCGCTGGAGGACGAGTACTTCATCTCGCGCAAGCTCTACCCCAACGTCGACTTCTACTCCGGCCTGATCTACGAGGCCTTCCAGTTCCCGCCCGAGATGTTCACCGTGCTGTTCGCCATCGGCCGTACGCCGGGCTGGCTGGCGCAGTGGTCCGAGCTGGTGCAGGACAAGGACCAGAAGATCGCGCGTCCCAAGCAGATCTACACCGGCGACCGCGAGCTGACCTTCACCGGTTCCTCCGAGCGCTGGGCCTGACACCCCGCCCCACCCACGTACGACGAGAGCCCCCGGCGTCCCGCCGGGGGCTCTTGTGCCCTGCACGCAGGGGTCGGATCCTCACTACACTCCGTGCGTGGGCACGGAAGGTGGAGTCCGAAGCGAACGCCCCGGGACGTCACTGGGAGCGGTGCTGCGCGGGCTGAGGGAGGCTGCGGGGCTGTCGCAGGAGGAGCTCGCCGTTC
>CBDTZB010000056.1:0-9697 GCA_965364795.1 uncultured Nocardioides sp. | reverse complement strand
ACATCGGGCGGGCTCCTCGGCTGGCCTGGGGACAGGTCGAACGATCGCCCTCCCCCTCTGTCACAGCCGACGCTGGATGCTTCAGAGTTGCCTGCTCCGCGCGGTCCGGGCGCCTGAGAGGTTCCGGGGAGGAATTGCCCCTTCGGCGCTTCTACCCCCGGGCTGGCTCTAACCCAGACCGGGGACGAAGACTCTCCCGCGCGGGATAGTCAGCGTGGACAACCTACCAGCGTCAGCTGATCTTGCGAGCGGCGCGTCGAGCGGCCAGCTCGTCGGCCGCGCTCGGGGCGCTCTCCACGGTCGCCCGCTCGGAGGGCAGGTCGGCCAGCGTGCCCTCGATCTCACGCCAGACACCACCGATCGCGATGCCGAAGACGCCCTGACCACCCTGAAGCAGGTCGATGACCTCATCGTTGCTCGTGCACTCATAGACCGACGCGCCGTCGCTCATCAGGGTGACGCGCGTCAGGTCGTCGGTCCCGCGCTCGCGCAGGTGGGTGACGGCGGTACGGATCTGCTGCAGCGAGATCCCGGCGTCGAGCAGACGCTTGATGACCTTGAGGATCAAAATGTCTCGGAAGGAGTAGAGCCGCTGCGATCCGGAGCCCTTGGCTCCACGGACGGTGGGCTCGATCAGGCCGGTGCGGGCCCAGTAGTCGAGTTGGCGGTAGGTGATGCCTGCGGCGTTGCACGCCGTCGGTCCACGGTAGCCCTGGTCGCTGGGCAACGTGGAGACGTCGTCGGTGAACAACAGACCCTGCTCGTGGGCGGCTGCGCCAGCGCGCTGGACGTCGACGTTCGTCGACTCAGGGTCAAGATGTTGGTCGTTCACACGGTCCTCCGTGGGTCTACTTCGCAGTCTGCAACTCGGGGGAAGGGAACAACAACACGCTTGGAGTTACAACGAAGACACTTCAAGGTAGTCCTGTTCGGGACCACGGTCAACGACGACGATGCGCGTGTCGCAAACCCTCATCCTCGACTTGAGGGTGAGGGTTTGTCAGCTACCGTCGAAGTCTTCAGGCGTCACGTGGTCGAGGAACTCACGGAACTTCTCCACCTCGTCCTCCTGCTCGGCGGGTACAGCGAGGCCGGCTTCGTCGAGGACCTCTTCGGCGCAGGTGATGGTGGTTCCGGTCCGCAGCGCCAGAGCGATCGAGTCCGATGGCCGGGCGCTGACCTCCACCCCGGAGGCGAAAACCAGGGTCGCGTAGAACACCCCGTCCTGGACATCGGTAATGCGAACCTCGATCAACGAGTTGCCGGTCGCGTCGAGCACGTCCTTGAGTAGATCGTGGGTCAGCGGCCTGGGGGGCACCACACCTTGCTGGGCGAAGGCGATGGCGGTGGCCTCGACAGCCCCGATCCAGATGGGGAGATAGCGCTCCCCGGAAACCTCTCGTAGGAGGACGATCGGCTGGTTTGAGGGCATCTCGACTCGAACACCCATCACATCGACTTCGCGCACACCGCAACGCTACACCGCAACGCACACCGCGGTCTCCGACCCCGCGGGGATCAGCGCAAGCCCGCTCAGGTGCTGCGCAGGCCCGACTTGACCAAGGTTGCGTGCAGGCGAACCGAGAGCGCAGCGATTTCGCTGATCTGGTCCTCGGCCCGCGCTCGTGCCGCAGCATCCCGCCCACTGCGGTGCGGGGCGACCACCTGCTCGACCAGCCCGACCTCGCGATCGACGGCTGTTTTGAAGGCCCGCAGGTGCCGGGGCTCGAAGCCGAAGTCGGCTAACTCTCGGGCGGTCTGAGCGATCACGAGGGCATCTGAGTCGAAGTGCCCCGTCCCGGCGCGCGCTCGAAGCAGCCCGAACTGCTCGAGTTGGATGAGCATCTCCTCGGAGATCTCTGCGATCTTGATTAGCTCGCGGCGCGAGATGCGCACACTGTCGCGTCGCCGGAAGGAAGCAGCCCCGGGCAGACCGTCGGCAGCAAGGCTGACGACCGGCACGGTAGGGACGACCGCCTCGATCGGCGGTGGCTCCAGACCCCGGTCGATGGCGTCAAGGTGCTCACCGATGACCTTGAGCGGTAGGTAGTGGTCGCGCTGCATGCGCAGGATGTAACGCAGCCGATCGACGTCGGCCTGAGCGAACTTGCGATAGCCCGCGGGCGTCCGCTCGGGCTTGATCAGGGACTTCTCTTCGAGAAATCTGATCTTGGGGATTGTAATGGACGGATAGTCCTCACGCAGCAGGTCGAGGACCTGTCCAATGTTCATTCGGGCGCCGGACCCCGGAGCGTTCGCTGATTCAGCCCGGGCCACGACTAGGAACTCCCAGGACCCGCGAAGAAGACCAGTCGGTACTTCCCGATCTGCACCTCGTCGCCGTCCTTGATCGCCACCTCTTCGATGCGATCGCGGTTGACGTAGGTCCCGTTCAGACTCCCGGCATCGGAAACCTGGAAGGTGGCTCCTTCCCGCCGGAAGGTCGCGTGACTGCGAGAGACCGTCACGTCGTCGAGGAAAATCTCTGAGTCGGGGTGCCGACCCGCCTTCACCACGTCGGAGTCCAGCAGGAACCGGTTGCCGGCGCCGGGGCCCTTCTGCACCACCAGGAGAGCGTGCCCGGACGGGAGGGCGTCGACCGCCGCAGCGTCCAACGCATTGAGTGCACGATCAGAGGTCTCCACTTTGTCCGTACCGGAACCGGGTGTGGAGACCTGGCCGAACTGGATGGTCGCGGTCGTCTCAGCGGGGTCGCTGGCGGTCTCGCCCATGGGCGACTCGGCGATCCGGGTACCGCACTGCGCACAGAAGCGCGCGTCGTCGGGATTCGGCCTGCCGCAGGCGGTGCAGAACATCAGCGTCCTCTGGGGTGTGCGGGTTGATAGATCGGTCTCAGCAACCCTCTAGCGCGGCCTGAGGGTGTCAGTTCTCCGAACCTATCAGTCAGCCCTCAAGACTTGCCGTGTATGCCGCCGAGTCGAGCAGGTCGTCCGGGAGACCACCGTCTCCGGGAACGACCTCGAACAGCCAGCCAGCCCCGTACGGGTCATTGTTGACCAGTTCCGGCGTCGCGTCGAGACCCTCGTTGCGGGCCACGACCTCGCCGCTGACCGGCGCGTAGACATCGCTCACGGACTTCGTCGATTCCAGCTCTCCACACGTGGAACCGGCCGTCAGCGTCTCTCCGATCTCCGGGAGCGATACGTAGACGATGTCGCCCAGGGCGTCCTGGGCGTAGTCGGTGATGCCGATCCGGACCGAACCGGCGTGCTCCCCTGGCGTGCGAATCCATTCGTGCTCGGTGGTGTACATCAGGTCGTCGGGATTCACGCTCGCTCCTCGTTCGGTGCTCAGGTCTCGGCTCAGCAAAACCACACTGGGTCTGGGAAGGCTACTGCCCCTCCTGGGGTTCGGCGTATTCAGGTGGGGCCGGTTGCCGGATGGCCTCGATGTCTAGGGAGGTCAGAGTCTGCACCTCCAACTCACCACCGTCCTCGATCACCTGGACCCGGGGGCCCTGGGAGAAGTTGATGGCTCCCTCGAGCACGGCAGGCTCCCCAATCACGTCGATGACGTACGGCGCGGTCAACCGTTTGCCGTCCACCTCGATTGCGTCGCCCACGTCTTCGAAGGAGGTCTGAGCCACCACGCGGACCTCGCCGTTGAACTGGATCGCTTCGGCTCCGACCGTTCGCACCTCCTGCACCACGTCGAGGAGGGTGCTGATCGTGATCTGACCGGTGACCTCCTTGATCGTGACGCGGATCCCGGGACCGGTCACCGGCACGAGTCCCGCGAGGATGCTCAGGGTGTTGGCTTCGGTCTCGGCCTGGTCCAAAGCCGCTTGGCGCTGGCTCGTGCTCGACCGAAGGTCGTCGCGGGTCTGTTCGAGGCGGGCGATCTCACGCTCGGCGCGCTGCGTCGTGCCAGCGAGTCCATTGAGGATGTCGATCAGGTCCTGCTGCCGCACGCCGGCGAAGCTGTCGTCGACCTGGTTCGCGCGGACCTGGGTCACGCCAGCAAACCCCACGAGAGCGAGAATGAGGGCGACCACGACCTGGGTGCGGGCCGGCTTGAGTAACGCCTTGAGGAGCCGCGCTCGACCGTCGACCCGCTCGGGTTGCCGAGGCAGGGGCTGCTGAGACTCGTTCTCCGTTGGGAAATCAGGGCTCTGCGGAACAGAAGTCGCAGGCACAGAACTCTCAGGCATGGAACAAGTGCCTTCGAATAGCCGCGACGTTCGCGAAGATGCGGATCCCCAACACCACGATGACGCCGGTGGAGAGTTGACCGCCGACTCCCAGACGGTCGCCGAGATACACGATGCCGGCGGCGATGAGCACGTTGCTCAAGAACGAGACCACAAAGACCTTGTCGTTGAAGATCCCGTCGAGATAGGCGCGCAGACCACCGAAGACGGCGTCGAGAGCAGCCACCACAGCGATGGGCAGGTAGGGCTCGAGTCCCAGCGGGACATCTGGCTGGAAGTACAAACCGAGGAGGACACCCGCGAGCAGGCCGAGAGCGGCGATCATGGGATGTTCCCTCCTCCGTTGGCAGCGAAGCCCGGCAGCAAGCGGGCGTTGCGCAATCGTAGGTTGCGGGCGGGGCCGCTCGGCATGGTGACCACCGCTTCGTTGCTGAAGGCGTAGGAGAAGCCTAGGCGACGCGCAAGGTCGGCAAAGGCCAAGCCACTGGAGGTGTCGAAGAAATTGGCCTGCAGCGAACGTCGGTCGCCGATGACGGACACCACATAAGGAGGGGCGATCCCCACGCGGTTCACCTCGATGGGCACCCCCGAGTTGCGGATCGCCGTCATCGCCGTCAGCCGCTGACCGTTCACCGCGATGGCTTCGGCGCCGGCACTCCACAACCCGTTCACCAGGAGAGCCAGATCGGAGTCGTAGACCACCTGATTCGGGTCGGCCTCGGGTGCATTGGAGAGAGTCACCCGGACTCCCTCCCCGGTGACGGGGACGAACCCCGTGCGCACTCGCATGCGGCGAAGCTGGTTGGAGGTGACCTCAGCGCTGTCCACGAGATCGGCCAGGACCGCCGTACGGCGTGCGTTCGACTGGCGCAGATCAACCACCCGGTCCTGAAGCTCCGAGACTCGCTCACGCTCCCCAGTGATGCGACTGATGAGGGTAGCGCGCCCAGCGTCGTTGACCTTGACGTCGCGGGAACTCTGGATCGCTGCGGTGGAAGCGAGCATGCCGAACACCAGGACCGCTGCGGCAGCGGTGTAGCGGCGGCGTGGTGCGTTGCTGATCCCACGCAGCTGCCGCTGCTCCGCAGCCCGGACGTAATCCTCATCCAACGCTTGACGGCTGATCAGGGTTAGCAGGGGCAGCGTCACACTCTCCGGTAATGGCTCACTCGGCCGCTGCTTGGTCGTCCCCCGCTCAGTCACTGGGCACCGCCGACAGTGGCTCCGTGGTGACCATCAGCCTTCGTACCTGCCACGCGTACAGCACACCGGCCCACCAGTACAGCCCGATTCCCCAGATGGCGAAGGACCAGCCGAAGACCTGGGCCAGTCCTGCGATGGTGCCCTCACCGTCGCCGAGGAGGAGAAGCGGGAAGGCGTACAACAGGTTGAAGGTAGCGGCCTTGCCCAGGAAGTGCACCGGCAGCGCGCTGTAGCCACGGGTCCGCAGTAGCGGGACCAGCCCCCACATCAGTGCGTCGCGTAGGGGCAGCGAAACGGCCATCCACCACGGGATGACATCGCGCAGAGCGAGTCCCACGACCACTGCCAGGATGTAGAAGCGATCGGCCACCGGATCGAGGATCTGGCCCAGGGTCGACTGTTGGTTCCATCTGCGGGCCAACCACCCGTCGAGAAAGTCGGTGACCCCTGCCACGAAGAGCAGGGCCAGTGCCCAACCGTCCGCTTCAGGGCCCAGCACCAACCACAAGAACAGCGGGATTCCGGCGAGCCGGAGGGCGCTCAGCACATTGGGCAGCGTCATTACCCGATCGGCATTCGCCGACGCTGTCTTCTCTGCCACGGGTGCGACGATAACGGGTTCCAGGGTCGGTCAGGTCATCTCTTCGAGGTGAGCCGCGTCCCGGATCTCTCCGACCAGCTCCTCGATCGCGTCCTCAAGGGTGATCACACCCAGGCTGGCGCCTTCCGCATCCACGACCTGGGCCATGTGCGCGCCACGGCGACGGAGCTTCTCGAGAGCGACGTGCAGGGGGTCTTCCATGGCAACGGTGGCGAAAGGCCTGATCCAACTGTCCGCCAGTGGGCGCGCTCGGCGCTCCTCATCGGGGTCCAGGACGTCCTTGATGTGTAGATAGCCGACGAGTTGACCGTCGTCTCCGGCGACCGGGAACCGGCTGAAGCCCGTGCTGGCGCAGACGAGCTCGACGTCGGCTGCTGAGGACCCGCGCTCGACCGTCGTCAATGTGTCTGTGCGCATCAACACGGTCGCGACGGTCTTCTCGGTGAATCCGAGCGCGCCCGCCAACCGGCCGTAGACCTCTTCCTCCAAGAGGCCTTCACCACGTGATTCCTCGACGAGCACCGCGACCTCGTCCCGAGTGAAGCTCGAACTCACCTCTTCTCGAGGCTGCACCCCGAGCGCCCGCAGGCAAAGGTTGGCCACGGCATTGAGGGCCACGATGATCGGTCGCAGGACCCGCACGATGGCGAGCATGGGCGGACCTAGGATCAAGGCCGACCGTTCCGGCCCGGCTAAGGCGATGTTCTTGGGCACCATCTCCCCGAAAACCACGTGGAGGAAGACCACGATGGCCAGGGCCAACGCGAAGGCCACCGGGTGCACGAAGGCCGCGGGAACACCCCACGCCTCGAAGGCCGGCTCAATGAGGTGTGCCAGAGCTGGCTCTCCGACCGCGCCGAGACCCAGGGAACAGATGGTGATTCCCAACTGGGCGCCGGCCATCATCAGCGAGAGGTTCTCCATGGCCGTCAGAGTGCTTCGGGCCATCCGGGACCCCTGCTGAGCCTTCGGCTCGATCTGACTGCGGCGTGCAGAGATCAGGGCGAACTCGGCTCCCACGAAGAACGCGTTGAAGGCGAGGAGCAGGGCTGCGATCAACAGGGCCGTGGTGTTGCTCATGACGACTCCTCCGCGACAGCGGGCGCCTCGATGAGCCGCAGCGAGATCCGGTCGATCCGAAGCCCGTCGAGTTGCTCAACAGTCATGGCAGCTATCGGTCCAGCGTCCTGTTCTGCATTCGAGGAGACCACCGTCGGGATCTCCACGACGTCGCCCGCATCGGGAATCCGGCCCAGAACCTTAAGGACCAGCCCAGCCACGGTGTCGTAATCCTCGCCGGTGGGCAGTTCGACGCCCGTCAGACCCTCAACCTCGTCAGGGCGCAGGAGTCCCGAGATGGCCCAGGATCCGTCACGGCGTTGACGGGCCTGCGCGCCTGCTCCGTCGTGTTCATCGGAGATGTCCCCGACGATCTCTTCGACGACGTCCTCCAGGGTCACGATTCCTGCGTGGCCGCCGTACTCGTCGAGAACGATCGCCATCTGGAAGCCGTCGTTGCGCAGCAGGGCCATGAGGGGGTCCAAGCGGAGCGAGTCGGGGACCACACTGGGTTTGTTCATCAGGTGCTTGACCTTGGTCGTGGCTCGCTCGTGCGTGGGTAGGGCCACGGCGTTCTTCACGTGCACCGTGCCGATCACCACGTCGTCGTCATCGAGGACCGGGAATCTGGAGTGACCGGTGGCCCGGGTCAGTTCGATGACGGCGCTGGCGCGATCGTTCTCCTCCAGGGTGTAGGTCCGCACCCGCGGCGTCATGATTTCGCCGGCGTTACGGCCTCCGAACTCCACGGACCGCTCCATCAGTTCGGCCGTGTCTGCATCGAGGGTCCCGGTGTCGGCCGAGCGTTGAATGAGGGAGGCCAGTTCGGTCGAGCTGCGTGCGGAGCGAAGCTCTTCCTGAGGTTCGATCCCCAGTCGGCGAACGACGGCGTTGGCTGCGCCGTTGAGGAAGCGGATCGGCAACTTGTTGACTCTGGTGAACCACCGCATCGGCAGTTGGGTGGCACTGGCAGTCGCCATAGGCAGAGCGATGGCCAGGTTCTTGGGCACCAGCTCCCCGAAGAGCATCGTCAGCAGCGTGCTCAGCGTCAGTGCGATCGCCAGAGCCACCGGCATGACGGCGCCCTCGGGTGTTCCGGCCGCCAGTAGCGGACCGTCGAGCAGTTGCGAGATAGCAGGTTCGGCGAGGAAGCCGATCCCCAGGTTGGTGACCGTGATGCCCACCTGGGCCCCGGACAACTGGGTCGACAGGCTCTTCAGGGCCGACTGCACGCCTTGCGCGCGCGGATCGCCGGCCTCAGCCGCTCGATCGACCTCGCCACGGTCGACGGTGACGAAGGCGAACTCTGCTGCGACGAACACTCCGCAGGCGGCGATCAGGATGATCGCGACGGCCAGGAGTAGCCACGGCGTCATCGTGGATTCCCTGTGCGAGATAGGGGGAAGTACGGCGAATGTTGAGAACCATCCATGGGCGGTGCTCGTGGTCCTTTTCGTCAGGCGGCCGGCGGACGCGCTCGTGGCTCGTTGTACGACGGGCCGAGGCCGAACTCTACCCGCCTGACCCAACAGCAGGCCACGCGACGGTTGCTGAGAGGCGACAACGATTCGGCCACATCGCCTAGTCCTTTATGACTATTCGCCTCGAGATCGGTTCGCAGGTCGGCTCCCGAGGCATAGGTTGACTCTGCGTAACCTTTGGATTCCCCCCGATCCTTTTGCTTTATCCCCCCCACCCCCCCATCTCGTCCGCAGAGGCATCCCCCCATGAGCCAAACGCTGCACGATTCTCGACGATTGCTCTTCCGCCGCGTTGCCGCCGTCGGCGCTGTCGGTGTCACCGCGTCCGCAGGACTCGATGGCGTCCTCGGCGAGGAAGCCGCCGCGGCCGAACGTCGAGCCAACCGGAACAAGTCCTGCCGTCGGTTCAAGAACAAGTCCAAGCGTCGACGGTGCCGCCGGCGCAAGAAGCGTCAGCGCAACAAGATCCCGACCACCACGACCACACCCACTACCCCCACGAACAACCCACCGTGCTTCCTCCGTCCCCGATCCCCACGTCGGCCCTTCTCAGAGCACCCGAGCGGCACATCGTGAGCCGCTTCTCGTTCGGCATCAACGACACCCTGGCCCAGCAGGTCAGCTCTGCCGGTGGGGCTCGAGCCTGGTTCGAGCAGCAACTCGAGCCCGCGACGATTCCCGACGCCCAAGCGGATGAATTCCGAAGCTGGTGGCCGGGACTGGGGCGTTCGGCTCAAGACCTGTGGACCAGACAGAAGAACGGAGTCGAAGGCGGCTGGGAGGTGATGGAGGACTACCAGCGGTGGTTGCTGGCCCGCCGGATGCACACCGACCGACAGGTGGCAGAGGTGATGACGGACTTCTGGCTCAATCATCTCCACATCCCGGTCAACGGCGACGCTCAATGCACCTATCGCGTTGCCTACGACACCGCGATCCGCACCCACGCGTTGGGCCGCTTCGATGACCTTCTGCACGCGGCGATCACCCACCCGGCCATGGGGATCTATCTCGACAACGCTGTGTCAACCGCTCAGCACCCCAACGAGAACCTCGGTCGGGAAGTCCTCGAACTCCACACCGTGGGGCGCGGCAACTACGACGAGAGCGATGTGAAGAACTCGGCTCGAATCCTGACCGGCTACCGCGTCGACATGTGGAAGACGTTCAACTCCTGGTACT
>CBDTZB010000055.1:0-9802 GCA_965364795.1 uncultured Nocardioides sp. | reverse complement strand
TAGAGCGCTGCCTTTGCAAGGCAGATGTCAGGAGTTCGAATCTCCTAGGCTCCACAACGAGAAACCGCAGATGATCCTGCGGTTTCTTTTTTTTGTCGCGAGTGCCTCACGAAGTTCGCCTGTTGGGGCATCGAGGTTCGCCTCATGGGGGTGCGGGAGTCGCTCCGGTTCAGGTGCCATCACGTTCGTCCCCATCAGCCGAACTTCGCGTCCCCATCAGGCGCACTTCGCGTCCCCATCAGCCGAACTTCGCGTCCCCATCAGGCGCACTTCGTGGGGGAGCGGCGTTCGAGGAGGACGGTGTCGCGCCAGACGCCATCGAGTTGAGCGATCTTGGTGCGTACGGCGAGGGTGCGGTAGCCGGCGGAGTGGTGCAGGGCCAGGCTGGCCCGGTTCTCGGGGAAGATCGAGGTCTGCAGGGTCCACATCCCGGCTGCATCGGCCTCGGTGACCTGCCGGTGGAGGAGCACCTTGCCGACGCCCCGTCCCTGGGCCGAGCCGGCGACGTACACCGAGGACTCACCGACTCCGACGTAACACTCGCGGGTCGAGGTCGGCATGATCGCGGTCCAGCCGACTACCTCCTCGTCGATCGTGGCCACCCAGGCCAGCCCTGAGATCCACTTGGCTCGCAGCTGCTTCGCCGTCGGGACAACGGTCTCGAAAGTGGCGTTCCGGGTGGCGAGGCCCTCGGCGTAGATCGCCAAAATGGTGGGGAGGTCCGCGTCGGTCACCTCCCGGGTCTTTACGTCGGTGGGCAGGTCCTCGGGACAGCAGGGCAGGGAGGCCAGCGTCCCCATCACCACGTCCGCAGCGTGCGGGAGTCCGGTGCAGCAGGCGGCGTTCACCGACACCAGACTCGACGTGCCCACCTTGTCGACCGCGACGAAGTCGGACCTGCGCAGCAGTTCGACGTGGTGGGAGCAGGTGGACTGGCTGATCCCCAGCGACTTGGCCAGATCGCCTACCTTCACCGAGCCCGCCGGAGCGGTCGAGACGGCGTGCAGGAGACGCACCCGAGTCGGATCGGCCAGCACGGCGAACCACTCGGCGTAGTTCTCCGCGTCGGACTGGTTCAGGGAGGGGGCAGAACTCATGATGCTGACCCTACCTTGTATTCATCGACGCCCATCGATACAGTCCAATCATCGACGTCCTTCGATGAACTCACCAGGAGAACTTATGAAACAACCCCTCGCCATCATCGGTGCCGGCCCGATCGGCCTGGCTGCAGCAGCCAACGCCGCTGATCGGGGCCTGGACTTTGTGGTCCTTGAGGCTGGTCCGCGAGCCGGAGCCACCGTCGCCGAATGGGCTCACGTCCGACTCTTCTCTGCCTGGTCCGAACTCGTCGACCCGACAGCCCGACTCCTCTTGGAGGCACAGGGCACCTGGACGGCACCCGACGAGGCGGCGTACCCCACCGGTGGGGAGTGGGTCGAGCAGTACCTCGCTCCACTGGCCGCGCTGCTCGATGGCCTCGACCGAGGCGAGATCCGCTACGACGCCCGGGTCGTCGGCGTGGCCCGCGCCGGCCGCGACCTGCTGGTTGACTCCGGGCGGGCGAACGACGCTTTCGCACTTCACGTGGAAACCGCCGCGGGGCGGGAGCGTCTGCTCGCCTCCGCGGTCATCGATGCCTCGGGCACCTGGACCGGCCCGAACCCCCTGGGTGCAGACGGCTACCCCGCACTCGGGGAGCCGGAGAACGCCGCCCGGATCACCTACGGCATCCCCGATTTCAACGACCCCCAGACGATCCAGCGGTACGCCGGAAAGCACGTCGCCGTCGCCGGCAAGGGCGCCTCCGCTCAAGGGGTTCTGATCGGTCTGGCTCACCTCGCCGCGACCCACGCCGGCACCCGAGTCTCCTGGTTGCTGCGGCGTCCCAGTGTCGGTGAGGCTTTCGGTGGAGGGGACAACGACCAACTCGAGCAGCGCGGCAAGTTAGGCCAGGATGCCCAGGAAGCGGCTCAGCAGAGTCAGGTCACCCACGCTACGGAGTTCCGCACGGTGGCCGTCGCCCCGCAGGACGACGGGCGCCTCGCCTTGAGCTCCGTGAACGGCAAACAGGTAACCGACGTCGATGAGGTCGTCGTGGTCACCGGCTTCCGACCGGACTTCTCGTTCCTGTCCGAGGTGCGCCTGGACCTTGACCCCGCCCTGGGCTCGCCGCGGGTCCTGGCCGACCAGATCCACCCGGACCACCACAGTTGCGGCGACGTCGAACCCCACGGTCACCGGGAGCTCGCCCGGCCCGAGCCGGGCCTCTACCTGGTCGGGATGAAGTCCTACGGCCGCGCCCCGTCCTTCTTGGCCATGACCGGCTTCGAGCAGGTCCGGTCGGTCGTGGCCGCGCTGGCCGGAGACTTCGAGGCAGCCGACCGGGTGGACCTGGTCCTGCCCGAGACCGGCGTCTGCAACGGCGCCGGCGCGTTCGACGCGCCCCAGGACCTGGCCGTCGCGGGGGTCGCAGGCGGCTGCTGCGGCTAAGCCAGAGCCGCAAACTCGCTCGCGTCGTGGGCGCTGAAGACGGTCACGTCGGGCGCGCGGAGTCGCAACTCCCGCAGGCGCTCCTGGTTCTCGACCCGCGCCGTGTTGTCGTAGGCCACGATCCGCTGGAAGACCCGCAAGGAGAGCGGACAGTTCGGCGGAGTCGCGGTTTCGTCGACGTGGAAGTAGGAGTCGCCGGCGTGCAGCAGCCACCCACCATCGGGACGTCGTACGGCGACCCCACAGTGTCCGGCGGAGTGACCGTGCAGCGGCACGAGCACAACGTCGTCACCCAAGGCGGTCACCGACCTCAGCCCCTGCCAGGTGTCGCCAGCGTCGGCGCGGTGGGTGATCCAGTTCGGGCCGTGCGCCCACTGGGCCGAGACGTAGCGGGCTCGATCCGAAAGGCCGGGTGCTTGAGCAACTTCCAACTCGGTCGCGTGCACGTGGACGCGAGCCTGGGGGAAGTCCCCGATTCCGCCCACGTGGTCGAGGTCGAGGTGGGTCAGCGCGATGTCGGTGACGTCGGTGCGCTGGAAGCCCAACCGCTCGACCTGGGCCAACGCCGTCTCAGCGGCGTCCAGAGCGGGACGCATCAGCGCCCGGAAAGGCTGACCCAGGCGTTTCGGGTTCGCCAGGTCACCCGAGCCGAAACCGGTATCGACCAGCAGCAGACCCTCGGACCGCTCGACGAACAGCACATGGGCCACGACCGGTGCGGTCCCGACGGGGTTCATGGACGCGCAGTTCAGGTGGTGGATCACCCGTCGACCGTAGTGCCTAGGACGGAGTTCGGCGTAGCGATCGCGGGGTGAAGCGAGCCCAGATCCGGCGCCAGCGCGAGGACCCGGTCTGAAGTTCGGTGAGCTCAGCCTCGACCAGTTCCCAAAACTCATCGGCGGCCCCTGCCCCCGGGTCGACACTGGCGAACGTGCGCCGGTCCGCCTCCTGCGCCAACTGACCCGCCCGGGCAAGCTCCCGCGCCTGCGCTGGCCGGGTCAGACCGGCCGGGACGTGGTGGCCGAGATCGCGAGCCTGATCGATGAGTTCTGCCCACGCCCCGGCGAAGCGAGCAGCCCCAGAACCGGTTCGACGACGTCGGCGTCGACGGATCGTCTTGAGGATGAGCGGGGTGAGGGCGAGCAGGAGGACGGGGATGACCAACAGCCACAGCCAGTCGCGGTCCACCGGAGCGGGTTCGTCGCGTTCGTCGGCCTCTCGGGCGGGGTCCTCCGGTTGCGGTTCGGCCTGCTCGAGTTCCTCGGGGTCCGGGGGATCGGGGAACTTGCGCAGTTCGGGTCCGCCGAACACCTCGGCCCCAGTGGGTCGCTTCTTGGACATGAACTGTTCGGTGGGGACCGTGTGCCACGTTCCGTCGGCGAGCCGCACCTCCACCCACGCCTGGACATCGCGACCGCGAACCACCCCGCTCTTCGGCACCACCGCACCGACCACGACCCGGGCGGGGATCCGGACCCGACTGGCCATCAGGGCGAAGGCTGCGGCGTACTGCTCATCGTTGCCGACCGTCGGCGTGGCCAGGGCGAAGTCTTCGCCCAGACGTTTGATGGACTGCCCGGCTTCGAACTGCGACTCGAAGCCGGAGATGCCGTCGCTGTAGAAGCCGATCTTCTTCAGGGCCGCCGCCACCTTGTAGAGCGCGTCGATGCGCGTGAGCGAGCCGTACCGCCACAGAGAGGTGGGCTCATCGAGGAACAGAGCCTGCTTGAACAAGGCTTCGTCGAAGTACGGCGCGGCATCGTCTAAGCGGGTCAGCGAATGGGTGGGGAGGACGGTGGTGAACGAGTACCGGTCCTGGGTGGCCGGGTCTCCGTCCATCACTGCGGTGGAGGTCGCCGGGTTGTAGCGCACGTCGGCCGGATCGGAGGCCGCTGAACGGTCGAACTCGAAGCTCTGTAGGGAGCCGATCGTGGGGACCCAGGGCAGGTTCCACTTGCCGCTGAGGGTCACCGTGATCTCCGCCTTCGTGCCCTTGGCCGGGTTGTCGATCAGGGAGGAGACGCCCAGGAATCGGTCGTCGAGGCGTAGCGGGTCGGTGTTGTTCTCGGCCTTCCACCGTTGGCCGTCATAGGTGTCGAGCGCGGCGAACCGGACCCGTGCCCCCGCCGGGGCACCCTGGATCCGCATCAGCCGGTCCTCGAACACGTTGTCCGGCGTCCCGGGCGACTGCCGGGTGAAATCGCGGAACTGATCCAGCGGGGTGCGCAGGCGCTCGGCGTCGAAGGGCTGGGCGCGATCGCGCAGCAGGAAGCGCTCAGCGCCTGGGGGAGGGTCGACCTCGGTGTCCGGGATGGCCGGGATGATCTCCTCCTCCGCGATGCCCGAGGTGGGTCCGGCGGCGCCGCCTTGGGAGGGGCTGCCGACGGCGACCACCGCCAGACTGGCCGCCAGGATCAACCCGACACTGGCAGCGATCCGGCGACCGCGCGCAGGGTCGTGCCCGGTGCCGCTCTCCTCGTCGCGCAAAGCGCGCACGCGCATCCACAGGACGGCTGTTCCGGCGAACGCCAGGCCCTGACCGATTACCGACGTGGTGGTGTGCTGACCCATCAGGATCACCGTCACGAACGCGAGACTCGGCGGGATGATGGGGGCGAGCATCCTCCTGCTGCGCACCGACAACGACACCGCGAGGGCCGGACCGAACAGGCTGAGCAAGACCGGCGGGATGAGGACCGCGCCCTGCGCATCCACAGGTGGGTGGGTCGTCAGCAGGGTCACCCAGGAGGACCCGGTCTGGGTCATCCCCGCCTCGAAGGAGCCCAGGCCGATCAACTCCACCCGCCCTACGGCCAGCGGTCCGGCCAGGAGCAGGTAGACCAGGATCAGGGCCAGCAGCACCCACTGCACGCCGCCTCCGGCGTCCGAGATGGCCACCGCGATCGCGATCCCGAGCAGCCCCACGGCGGTCGCGGCGATCCACCACCCGGGGCCGTTGAAGGTGGTCGACCAACCACTCATGGCCAAGACGGACAGCGCCAGCACAAAAAGGATGTCTACGGTGTGTTGCGGCCGGATCCGGGCGACCAGGGACGTGCTCATCCGATGGACCGTTCGGCGTACGCCGTCAGCGCGGCCGGGAGGTGGGTCAGGTCCACGACGGTGATCAGGTCCGGTCGGCGGGCCGCTTCGTCCGCCCCACTCAGGTCGGCCCGCAGCGTCAACACGCGCGCCTCACCCGAGGCTTCGGCCCGCACCCGATCCACCGAGGATTCAGAGAGGTGGGCGCCGCTGACGACGATCACCTGGCTGGCGGCCAGGACGAGGGAGCGGGCTGCTGTGGTGGCCGCGACCAGATCTGCGTGGGCGGACCACTCGATCCGACACAACGCATCCAGTACGGACTCGGCGGTCCCGGTCAGGTGGGCGACGCCGCAGACCAGGCTCAGGTCGTAGCCGTCGAGAGCGGCCCGTCCTACGACAGAGGCGGCGATCGAGAGGGCCAACTCGAACTCGTCTGCGTCGTTGTAGGCCGCCCGGTCATCGTCGATGATCACGACCGCGTGGCTGCGGCGGGTGTCGTGGTACTGCCGGACGTACAACCGTCCGGTCCTGGCGGAGGATCGCCAGTGCACATGGCGCAGGTCATCGCCCCGGACGTATTCGCGCAACGCATGGAAGGACAGGTCGCTCATCGACACCTGATCACTCGGGGTGCCCTCGAGGTCCTGGACAAAGCCGGCGCCCATCGCCTCCAGGGGGACCATCCGGGGTCGGACCAACAGTTCGACAGGTTTCGTCCAGGACGCGTGGCGCCAGAAGAAGCCGAGCGGGTCTGTTCGTCTCGCTCCCACGGGTCCGACCTGCAGCACGCCGCGTCGCGGAGCAGGCACCTCGAAGGGCACCGAGTGCGACTCACCCCTGCGCAGCACGGGCAACCGCACGGGGACTCGGGCGTGCACGACGCCGTTCTGACCGCTGATCGGCACGATCACCAGCGGATGGAACATGCGGATCCGGCGCAGGTTCGTCACCCGCAGCAGGGCCCTGCTGGTGCTCCCGGCGACGGTGTGAGCCGGTGAGAGGTCCAGCTCGGCCCGGACCACGGTGGGCAACGCGGTGAAGATCAGCGACACCACGAACAGCAGACCGAGGACACCGGCGAAGAGTCGGAATTCGGTGTAGCCGGCGTACTCGCCCAGCACCAGGCCACCGATCGCGAGGAGCAGGGCAGCCCGCCCCCCCGGGGTGATGCCACCCAGGATCTTCCGGATTCGCCGTCTCAGGCGGTACATGGCGGCGGAACTCAGGCGCGCACGGTCGGCGGCGTGACCTGGCGCAGCAATTGGTCGATGACCTCACTGATCCCGATGCCGCTGAACTGGGCCTGGGAGTCGAGGAGGATCCGGTGACACAGGACGGGTTCGGCCAGAACCGTCACGTCCTCGGGTACGACGCTGGCCCGGCCCTGCGAGGCCGCCCAGGTCTTGGCCACGCGGATCATCGCGAGGGCACCTCGAGCGGAGAGTCCCATCTTCACGTGCGGCAGTGTGCGCGAGGCCTCGGCGAGTTCGCGGACGTAGCGGACGATCACCCGGTCGACGTACACCCGACCGGCAAGCGTCGCCATCTCGTTGAGCTCGGTCGTCGTCACAGCGAGCGACGCGAGCGAGGCCCGGTCGCGGAGCCCCGAACCCAGCAACAACTCCTCGGTGGACTCGGCGTCGGGGTATCCCACAGAGGTCTTCATCAGGAACCGGTCCAACTGCGCCTCAGGCAGGCGGTAGGTGCCGGCCTGCTCGATCGGGTTCTGGGTGGCGATCACCATGAAGGGACGCGGCACCTCGTGGGTGACCCCGTCGACGGTGACGTGCCCCTCCTCCATCACCTCGAGCAGCGCCGCCTGAGTCTTGGGCGAGGCTCGGTTGATCTCATCGGCCAACACGATGTCGTGGAAGATCGGGCCGGGGTGGAAGGCGAAAGTCCCTTTCTGCTGGTCATAGACCGTCACCCCCGTGACGTCGGTGGGCAACAGGTCCGGGGTGAACTGGATCCGGGCATGGCTGCCCTCGACGGTGTTGGCCAGGGCCCGCGCCAACATGGTCTTGCCGGTTCCCGGCAGGTCCTCGAGCAACAGGTGCCCCTCCGAGACCAAGCAGGTGGTGGCCAGGCGTACGACGCGTTCCTTGCCGAGCACGGCCCGCCCGATGGAACCAACGATCTTGTCGAAGGAGGTGGCGAACGCGGCGGCCTCCCGATCCGTGAGGGGTTCGCTCGCCGCGGGGGTCGGGTGACCATGCGGGGCGACTGACTCGGCGGAAGGCGAGGCACTGTGGGTCATGGGGGGAGGCTACGCCCGCGGCGGCGTTTCGTGCGGCCGTACCCTTGACCCCGTGGCCCGCTATCTGACTTCGCGACTGATCGGTGCCACGGCGCTGGCGATCGTCTGCGTGCTGGCCGCTGGCCTGTTGGGTCTGTGGCAACTCTCCGCCTGGCAGGCGATCCGGTCTGCGGAACAGACCGACCTGACGCAGTCCGAACCGGTTCCTCTCACCGACGTGATGGGCTCCGATGATCCCTTCCCCGGACAGGACGTGGGCCGGCCGGTGACCCTTTCGGGCGTGTGGCTGCCGGAGAGCACTGTCTTCGTGGCCGGCCGGGAACTCGACGGGGTCGACGGCTACTGGGTGGTGACCTCGCTCGCTGTCGGGGAGGCGGATGACCCCGCCCTGCCGGTGGTCCGCGGATGGGTCGCCTCGATCGACGAGGCACCGCCCGCACCGACCGGTAGCGCATCGCTGGAAACCTGGCTCCAACCCACCGAAGGCACCGGACAGGCCGACGACGACCCCACCGACAACGTGCTGCCCCAGATGCGGACCGGCGACCTGATCCAACGAGTCGACCAGGACCTGTACGGCGCCTACGGGGTGTCCACCATGCCGTTGGACGGTCTGGAGCCAGCCTCCTTGGAGCAGTTGCCGCCGGCTGGGCGATTCACGGCCCTGCGCAACTTCCTCTACGCCGTGGAGTGGTGGGTCTTCGGCGCCTTCGCCCTCTTCGTGTGGTGGCGGTTCGTGGTCGAGGAGACCACCACCGAACCGGTGTTGTCGCAGCCGGTAGCGTCAGGGTCGTGAAAGGAACTCTCCAGCGCTACCGCGTGATGGCAACCGTGGTCGGCCTGCTGCTTGTGGTGCTCGTCCTGGTGGGGCTGCCGCTGCACTACGGCTACCTGCTGCTCGACGCGGACTTCTTGGCCAAGCCCTTCGACCCGAATGTCCCGGAGACCGGGGGCACCGGCTGGCAGATCGGGACCGCCATCTCGGCGTACCTCGGTGTCGCCCACGGCTGGCTCTACATGATCTTCCTGATCACGGCCTTCATGCTCTCGCGCCGCGCGGAGTGGGACCTGCGCTTCACGGTGGTGACGCTGGCCAGCGGCACGGTTCCGCTGGTGTCGTTCTGGGCCGAACACCGGGCCACCGTCCGAGTCCGTGCGGAGTTCCCTGAGGAGTTCAACGACGAGTTGGCCGCACCGAACGGCACGGCCAACTCGCCAAGCTGAACTTCAGGCCTGGTAAAACTCAGGCCTTGTCGTTGCTCTCGAGGTCGACGACCTCAGCCGGGTTGTCCGGGGTGCTGACCGGGCTCGGGGAATCGGTCGAGTCGGCGAGGGCCTCGTCGGGCGAGGAACCCGAAGGGTCCTCTTCCTGACCGGACTGCGGAGCGGCGGGAGTCACGGGCGGCACCGGTGCGGTGGGGGCCGGCGGCGGCGTCGGGGTGTAGGAGGACTGCCAGTTGTCACTGGATGACTTGCCACCCTGCAACTTCTTGGCGACGAAACCGACCACACCGGCCACGACGGCGAACTTCGCGACCTTCTTGATCTTGCCCTTTTTCTTCGGAGCAGTCTCGCCCTTGGCCTCGGCCACCTTCGCCTCAGCGAGATCGCGGACCTGCTCGGCCTGCGCCGCTGCGTTCTCGCGAGCGTCTGCGAGGCTGGCTGCTGCGTTGTCACGGGCCTCGGCGAAGCCTGCGGCTGCCTTCTCGCGGGCGTCGGCGATGGCGGGGCCGGCCTTCTCCTTGGCGTCGGCGATGTACGGCGCGGCCTTCACCTTGGCGTCAGCGAAGCCAGCGGCCGCTTTGCCGCGGGCCTCAGCGATCACGGGAGCGGCCTTCTCGCGGGCGTCGGCGATGGCCGGAGCGGCCTTCTCCTTGGCCTCGTGGAAGGCGGGGACAGCCGTGTCCTGCACGAAGTCGCGCGCCGAGTCCATGGCCGCCTCGACGTGTGGTTTGAGGGAGTCGACGTAGTCGCCAGCCTGATCGATCAGTGTCTTCTTCTTGCCGA
>CBDTZB010000054.1:0-9808 GCA_965364795.1 uncultured Nocardioides sp. | reverse complement strand
ACGGCGACTCCTGGTTCGGTGACCCACGTCGTGTCATCGCTGCTACGGGTGATGGTGAATTCGTCGAAGACCTCACCCGGTGCGGTAGTGACGTTCGAGCTGTTGAGTTTCTCCACCACGACCGAGCGATAGCGCATCGTTGTCGAGGTCACGTCGATCTTTTGGTACGTCGCAACGCCCTGGCCGGTACGCACCTGCGTGGCGTCGTTGAGGGTCCAGACGTTCTTCGCGGGATTGGTTTCGAGGGGCAGGTGTAGGGACCCGGCGTTGGAGGTCACGAACACCGGTCCGGAGGTCAGTCCCGGCGTCTTCGTCGCGTCGCTGTTCGTGTAGCCACGCGCGTAGACGTGGTCGTGGCCCATCAGCACCAGGTCGACTCCGCGTGCCTCGATCACCGGCAGGAACCGGTTGCGGACGAACCGTTCATCGAACCCGACGGTGGAGGAGAAGATCGGTTGGTGCACAGAAACAACATTCCAGGTGGCGTCGCTCTCCGCCAGAACCTCATCGAGCCAGGCTGCCTGGAAGCGCATCCAGAGATCGCCCGGGGCACTCGCGGGGCAGGCCGGGTCGGCACATGCAGGAAGGTCATCGGGGGTCAACGCCACTTGGTCGCGGGTTCCATCGAGAGCAACGAATCGGACGCCCTGATAGTCGGTGACGTAGACCGCCTCGGTCGCTATCTCGGTGAAGCGATCGAAGAACGCGGCGTACTGGAGGGCTACCTCATCCTCACCGTCAGCGAGGTCGGCCAAGGATCCGATGGTGTCCAAGCTCGGCCCGTTCTGGGGAAGCGTGAGGGTGCTGCGCCAGGCCTGGAGGAGGCTGTCGCCGAGATACTCGTGGTTCCCGACGACGGTGAAGGCGTTGCGGGTGGTGCCCAGGTCTCCGAGGCCCTTGGTCCAGGCCTCCCACTGCGCATCGTTGTCCCCGTCGTTGACCAGATCGCCGGCCAGAACCGAGAACGCGGACTGGGGTGAAGCGGAGGAGGCTGCTGCGGCGACACGGGGCCACGTCGTGTCCAGCCCGACCTGCGCGTCTCCGAAGTACAGGAAGGTGAAGTCGGTGCGTTCGGGTTCTGCGGTGGTGAAGGTGCTCCACTCGCTCCACGCCTCGGGGGCGCCGACGCGATAGTGGTAGCCACGCCCGGGATCGAGACCCTCGGCTGTGGCCGTGAAGTGCTGCTTCGCGTTGCCGTTGACCGATCCGTTTCCCACGGCGGGCACTTCGATGGGGTCGGCGTCGCCGCCGATCGGTTGGAGCTCGAGCGTCGCTGTCTCGCTGGAGGTGCCGGCGAGCCAGGTGAACGACTGAGAGGTGTCAGGAGTCGCCGTGGGGGTGAGGATCACGCGGGTGGCCTCGTTGCCCGGAGGCTGGCTTACTGAGGCTGTCGGGTCATCGGAATTGTCTTCGCGATCCGTGGACGTGCAGGCGCCCAGCACCAGAGCCGCACAGAGCAGCGGCGCAGCGCTGCGCAGCGAGACTGCCTTCATCCCGCCCCCGCCCCTGATCGTTGTTGCCCGGTCCCGTGAACTATATCGAGTGACCGGTGGCACCCGAATTCACTTCACCTCAGAGCGCAACACCAGGCGAAGCCCGACCAGGAGGGGGATCGCCAGCCACACCGATCCCGACGTGGCCAGCTGCGCCCAGTGATCGGCGTCCGGGACGGTCTCGAAGAGCATCCCTTGGCTGTAGTTGAAGTCAACCCAGGGGCGGATGTCGAAGAACCACTGCTGGGTGGCCGCGAGGATCTCGGTCAGCCCGGTCATCACGAACTGGTACACGAAGTACGCCACGATGGCACCAGCGGAGTTTCGCAACAGAACGCCAAGCATGAACCCGATCAGCATGTTGAGCACCGTGCCCAGCACGATCATCGCCAACTGGGCCACGCTGAGGTCCCACACCGTGGTGACGCCGTTCAGCGAACTTCCCATGACGTTGCCGACTGCGGCGATGCCGAAGGCGACCAGGATGCCGACGACACCGATGGTGACGGTGCACAGGAGTTTCGCGGCGATCACTCGGCCCCGGCGAGGCACGAACGTAAAGGTGGCCAACCCGGTGCGCTGACTCCACTCACTGGTCACCGAGAGCAACGCGATGATCGGCAGGATCACCGACATCGGAACCCCGACCGCTGTGCCGTACGTGTCGTACGTCAGGGCCTCGTCGGGGGCCCAGAGTGTCACTGCGACCGAGGCCAGCAGAGCAGTGATGGCGATGCTACGCAGGAGCCACACCCCACTGCGGGTATCGAACATCTTGGCGAACTCGACTTCGACGAGGCGGCTGAACGGGATCGGCCGAAACTCACTTGTGGTGCGCCGGTCCCTGGTGGGTGGGACCCCTTGCTCGATGGTGGTCATGCTGCTGTTCCTTTCTGGCTGGGGGTCTGGTGGGACTCGTGCTCACGCTGAGTGGCGGCCGTGAGGTCGAGAAACATCTCCTCGAGGCCCGCGCCATCAGCCGCTCGCAACTCGGTCAGTGGTACGCCGGCCGCCAGCGCGATCCGGCCAACCAGGTCCGCGTCCACGTTGACGCGCAGCCCGTCGTACGACGAGGAGACAGAGGCGCCCTCTGCGCTCAAAGCTGTCGCCAACTGCGAGAGTTGCCGAGGACTTGAGGTGCGTACCAGCGTCCCAGCGCTGGCGAGCAGGTCGGACTTGGTTCCGTTGGCCACGATCCGTCCGTTGCCGATCACCACCAGGTCGTCGGCAATGACTTCGATCTCGTGAAGCAGGTGCGAGGAGAGCAGCACGGTCCCACCGGCATCGGCGTAGTCCCGCAAGAGATCGCGCATCCACCGGATCCCGGCCGGGTCGAGTCCGTTGGCGGGTTCGTCGAGAATCAACGTGCACGGCTCCCCAACCAGGGCGACGGCGATCCCCAGCCGTTGACGCATGCCGAGGGAGTAGTCGCGCACCCGCCGGCGCGACTCCTCGTTGGTCAGGCTGACCCTGTCCAACATCGTCTCGACGCGCGCCCGAGGCAGCCCGACGGTGCGTGCCGCGATGGAGAGGACCTCATGTCCGGTCCGGCCAGCATGCTGGGCCGAGGCATCCAGCAGCACCCCCACTTCGCGGCCCGGATTCGGTAGGTCGACGAACCGCTCGCCGTGGATGTGGGCTTGGCCAGCACTGGAAGGAGTGAGCCCGACCAGCATGCGCATCGTGGTCGACTTCCCGGCCCCGTTGGGGCCGAGGAAACCGGTCACGCGACCAGGTCGGGCTGTGAAGGAGACGTCGTCGACGGCGGTGAATCCGCCGTACACGCGAGTGAGATGTTCGATGGTGATCATGTCGATCAGCCTGTCGACGTACGGCCGCCGGCGCATCAGGGAAGTTGCTGAGGCCGACCCTGATCCTGAACCCTGAAACGACTCAGGGATGAGTCACCACCCCGGGGACCGTCGAGTCGGCGCGTCTTAACGCAAAACGCGCCGACTCGGACCGTTTCCCGCGTCAACTAGCGCCGACTCGCGGGGAACAAACTGTGGGGGGAGGGCCGTTCCTACGACATGAGAATCGATATCTGGTCTGACGTGGCCTGTCCCTGGTGCTACATCGGCAAACGGCGCCTTGAGAAGGCGCTGGCCGACTTCGACCACCGTGATGAGGTGGAGATCGTCTGGCGTTCCTTCCAACTCGATCCGGGCGCGCCGGCTCAGCCGGACCCCAACGTCTCGATGGCGGCGGCGCTGGGTCGCAAGTACGGCGGAGGTGAGCCGGCCGGGCAGCAGATGATCGACCAGATGGAGGCCGTCGCCGCGGAGGAGGGCCTGCTCTTCCGGCTCAGTGCGGCGCAACGGGCCTCGACGGTCGACGCCCATCGGGTCCTTCACCTGGCGCGCGAGCAGTCGGCGAAGATGCAGGACGACCTGAAAGAAGCCCTGCTCAAGGCCTATTTCATCGACAGCGAGAACACCGCTGACAGGGAGACCCTGCTGCGTATCGCCGGAGAGGTTGGTCTTGACCAAGCCTCGGTGACCCGAGTCCTGGAGTCCGACGAGCACGCCGCAGCGGTGGAGGCGGACCTCGACCAGGCCGCCGACTTCGGGATCGGCGGAGTGCCGTTCTTCGTCCTCGACTCCAAGTTCGCGATCTCGGGCGCTCAACCGGTGACCGTGTTCGCTGATGCTCTCCAGCGTGCCTGGACCGCGGCTCACCCGGTCTTCGAGACCGTGGGCGGTCCCACGGATGAAGCCTGCGGTCCTGACGGCTGCGCCATCTGAGGGCCGTCTCTCGAGGCGCACCACTCAGCGTGAAACAGCGTCCGCGGGGGGAAACGGCTCCGCTAGTGTGGCTCGCGGCACAGCGTCGTGCGCGATTCACCTGCAGCCACTCCTGCCCACCCGCAGATCACGCCACGTGAGGCCCTCATGACTGATCGACCTGTCGTACTCATTGCCGAAGAGCTGAGCCCCGCCACCGTCGAGGCCCTCGGTCCTGACTTCGAGATCCGACACTGTCGGGGTGCGGACCGCACAGAGCTCCTCGCTGCGATCGTTGACGCGGACGCGATCCTGGTGCGGTCGGCCACCAAGGTGGACGCCGAGGCCTTGACTGCGGCCACCCGACTCAAGGTCGTCGCGCGGGCCGGGGTGGGCCTGGACAACGTCGACGTCAAGGCCGCCACCCAGGCCGGCGTCATGGTCGTCAACGCACCCACCTCCAACATAGTCAGCGCCGCCGAGTTGGCGGTTGGTCTCATGCTGGCCGCAGCTCGCCACATCAGCCCCGCGCACGCGGCCCTGACCCAAGGCCAGTGGAAGCGGTCACAGTTCACCGGCATCGAGCTTTTCGAGAAGACCGTCGGGATCGTGGGACTGGGACGCATCGGGGTGCTGGTCGCCACCCGTCTGGCCGCCTTCGGCATGGAGGTCATCGCCTACGACCCGTATGTCCAGGCCGGCCGAGCTGCCCAGATGGGCGTACGCCTCGTCGACCTCGACACCCTGCTTACGCAGTCGGACTTCATGTCGGTCCACCTGCCCAAGACCCCGGAAACAGAGGGACTCATCGGCGCCCCGGAGTTGGCCAGGGCGAAGGAATCGCTCGTACTGGTCAATGCTGCCCGGGGCGGGATCGTCGACGAGGCGGCACTGTACGACGCCTTGAAATCCGGCAGCATCGCTGCGGCCGGGCTGGATGTCTTCGCGACCGAGCCCTGCACCGACAGCCCCCTGCTTCAGCTCGAGAACGTGGTGGCCACTCCGCACCTGGGCGCCTCGACCGACGAGGCGCAGGAGAAGGCCGGCATCGCTGTCGCCCAGTCGGTTCGCCTCGCCCTGGCGGGCGAGTTGGTCCCGGACGCCGTCAACGTGCAGGGCGGCCTAATCGCCGAGGACGTCAGGCCCGGCATCCCGTTGACCGAGAAGCTCGGCCGGGTCTTCACCGGTCTGGCCGGGGAGGTCGCTCAGCAGATCGACGTCGAGGTTCGAGGTGAGATCACCGATCACGACGTCAAGGTCCTGGAGCTCGCGGCTCTCAAAGGCGTCTTCGCCGACGTGGTCGAGAACCAGGTCTCCTATGTCAACGCTCCGCTCCTGGCCGCCGAGCGGGGGACCGCCGTGCGCCTGGTCACCGATCCTGAAAGCCCGGACCACCGCAACCTGATCACGATTCGCGGCACCCTGGCCGACGGATCGCAGATCTCGGTCAGCGGAACCCTGATCGGGATCAACCAGAAAGAACGGCTCGTTGAGATCAACGGGTTCGACGTGGACATCGAGCCGACCACCCACCTGGCGTTCTTCAACTACACCGACCGCCCCGGGATGGTCGGCACGGTGGGCCGGATCCTCAGCGACGCCGGGGTGAACATCGCAGGCATGCAGGTCGCTCGTGACAGCCGGGGTGGACAGGCTCTGGTCGCTCTGTCGGTCGACTCCGCGATCTCTGCCGAGACGTTGGCCGACATCGAATCCGCCATCGACGCTGTGTCGGCGCGAGCGGTCGACCTCACCTGAGTCTGGGCGGCACCTGGCCTCGCGTGTCGCGGGTGGGAAACCCATTTGGCGAGAAGGTCACCAGGAGGTCAGGCTACGCGGTGTGACCCAACCGATCGAGCCGCTCGACCCACCCACAGCGCCCAGTGGGCTGTCGGATCTCGGGCCGGTGGCGCAGTTGCGTGCTGGCCGGCTCGGGCGCCGGCTGGTTCAACTCTTTGTCGGCCTGGGTCTGTACGGGATGTCGTTGGCCATGATGGTGCGCGGCGACCTGGGTCTGGCCCCATGGGACGTGCTGCACTCCGGGCTGATTCGCTATCTCCCCATCAGCCTGGGCCAGGCGGTCGTCGTGATGAGCTTCGTGGTGCTGCTGCTGTGGATCCCCCTGCAGGAGGTGCCCGGCCTGGGGACCATCGCCAACGCGCTGTTGGTCGGGGTTTCGGCCGACGCCACCCTCGCTCTGCTGGACCGCCCGGATTCCTTGGTGTTGCAGGTGGCGCTCATGATCGGGGGAGTGGTGTTGTGCGGGGCGGCCACCGCGGCCTACATCGGTGCTCAGTTCGGGCGAGGTCCTCGTGACGGGTTGATGACCGGACTGCATCGGCGTACCGGCTGGTCGTTGCGCCTGGTGCGCACCGGTTTGGAGGCGACGGTGGTTCTCATCGGACTCCTCCTCGGCGGCGTGCTCGGCGTGGGCACGGTCGTTTTCGCCCTCGCCATCGGCCCCATCACCCAGGCTCTCCTGCCCCTCTTCCTCGTCGATCTGACCGCGCCGCGCCGGTCCTAAGGTCCCGATCTGGGCGCGAACCGTTCCCGGCGGGGGTGCTGATCGCTAAGGTCCTGGTATGACCACCCCTGACATCCCCACCGGAGCTGACGGAACTGCTGATGGAGTCGCCGTCGCGCCGCTGGCTCCGCCCGACCAGGTCATCGAGCTGAAGGCCCCGGAGCCGACGGTCCAGATCGTCGAGACGCAGGCTCCCAAGATGGCGCCCCAGGTCGCGGAGTCCGCGATTCCCGAGTTGGACGCCAAGGTCGACAACTTCCTCGACTCGTTGAGCGGCGTCGAGAAGAACAGCCCCGAGTTCGCCAAGCAGGCTGAGTCGGTGCGCACCATGGGTGACGCAGACATCCGACGAGCCGCTGAGACGTCGAACCGGATGCTCGAGCAACCCGTGCGTGCGCTGAAGGAGGGCGGTCTCGCCGAGGGGTCCGAGGTGGGTCGAACCCTGCTCGAGCTGCGGCGGACCGTCGAGGACCTGGACCCGAGCCAGGCCAGCGGAGCGAAGAGGTGGCTAGACAAGTTGCCCTTCGGTGACAAGGTCACCGACTACTTCCGCAAGTACCAATCCGCGCAGAGCCAGCTCAACGGCATCCTGCACAGCCTGCGCAACGGTCAGGATGAACTGACGAAGGACAATGTGGCGCTGAACTTGGAGAAGACGAACCTCTGGAACGTCATGGGGCGCCTGAACCAATACGTCTACGTCGCCGAGCGGCTTGACGCCAAGCTCTCGGCGAAGATCGCGGAGCTGGAGCTCTCCGATCCTGAGGCCGCCAAGGCGCTGTCCCAGGACGTGTTGTTCTACGTTCGACAGAAGCACCAGGACCTGCTGACCCAACTGGCGGTGTCGATCCAGAGTTACCTCGCGATCGACATCATCATCAAGAACAACATCGAGCTCATCAAGGGTGTGGACCGCGCCTCAACCACGACGGTCTCTGCCCTCCGCACGGCCGTCATCGTGGCTCAGGCTCTGGGCAACCAGAAGCTCGTCCTGGACCAGATCACTGCGTTGAACACCACCACCTCCGGCATGATCCAGCGCACCTCGGAGATGTTGCGCGACAACTCTGCCGCGATCCAGGAACAGGCCGCTTCCTCCACGATCGGGATGGAGCAACTCCAGGCGGCGTTCGCCAACATCTACGCCACGATGGACTCCATCGACGCGTTCAAGCTCAAGGCTCTGGACTCCATGTCGATGACCATCGGGGTGCTGGAGACCGAGGTCGACAAGTCCCGTGCCTACCTTGATCGGGTGCAGAAGCACGACGCCCGCAACGCGGCCGGTTCGCTGGACCTCTCGCCGCTGCCCGGCGCTTGAGTCGCAGCTAGTGGGGCTCAGATCCTGGTGGCGTGACCGGAACGGGCCGGTGCTCCCTCCCGCCTCGGTGATTCCACCACCGCCGACCGAGCAGGACATCCTCGCCTCGCTGAACCGGGTCAACGCCATGATGAGGGACGGCAACGCCCCGCCTCTGGTCATCTCTCGGGTGGTCCGCATCGCTCGAACGATCAACGACACCTTGCCGAGGCTGCGCAACCTTGGGCTGGGCAGCGCCGAGGCGTACTCCGTGGTGGCGACCGCGACGTCGTACCTCCCCGAGGCGGTGTCGGGGTACCTCCGGCTTCCCCGGGAATGGGCCGACACCCGCCCCATCGACGGTTACAAGACCTCACTGATGGTGCTGGTCGATCAACTCGAACTGCTCGCGTCCACGATGGACGACATCCTCGATGCAGCCACCCGCGCCGACGCGCAGGCCCTGCTGGTGCACGGTAAGTTCCTTGAGGCCAAGTTCGGGGAACCGAGCGGCCCCGACCTGCAGCTAGGACCTTCCTGATGAGCTTGTCCCTGCGTGATGCCCTGGTCGCTCTGAATGACGCCGCTCGACGCGCGGGTCTGGACCCGACCACGGCACTGGAGGAGGGTGAGTGCCTCGCCGCGACGGTCGCGCAGCCGGCTCGGGGAGCCTACGTCGATTGGATCGAGCAGACCGGCACCACCGGTGGTGCCGAGGAGTTCATGAATGCGGCCTCCCGGGGTCGCCGATTCCGGGCCGGGCCGACGCCGTTGATGAGCCAGCTGGCTGCGGCGCGATCGGCGCATGCACCTACCTACGCGAGAGCATTGGGTGATGTGGCGCTGGCTGCGTGCACCTTGGGCGAGGAGAACCCCCGCGTGGTGGGGAACGCCGCCACCGCCGCGGCGGCCCAACTCGGTGAGTCAACGACACCGCTGCCGAGGCTGACCCGCGAGCCGGTCCCGGGGGTGGGGGACCATCTGCTCGGACGGGTGCTGGAGCAGTTGAGTGAGGTCCAGAGGAAGATGACCGACCTGACCGGGACCCAACTTCCGAGGGGACCCCAAACGATCGAGCAGCAATCGATCGTGCCGCAGTCAACCGAGCAGCAGTCCGCGCCCGTCGCGACCGCCCCGAACCCTGAGCCCGTAGCGGCGCCGGCAGCGGAGCCTGAGGTGGAACCCAAGACCGTTGAGGAGCTCCTCGAAGAGCTGGACGCCCTAGTAGGTCTCGCCGACGTGAAGGCCGAGATCCACCGTCAGGCCGCCGTGCTCCGAGTCGAAGGTCTGCGCAAAGAGGCCGGCCTCAAGGCGACCACGATCACCCGGCACATGATCTTCAACGGCAACCCCGGCACCGGGAAGACCACGGTCGCGCGGTTGGTGGCTGGCATCTACCGGGCCCTGGGACTGCTGTCCACCGGACAACTGGTGGAGGTGGACCGGTCCGAGTTGGTCGCTGGGTTCTTGGGCCAGACCGCGATGAAGACCGCCGAGGTGGTGGAGTCCGCCGCCGGAGGAGTGCTCTTCATCGACGAGGCCTACTCGCTCTCAGGCGACCAGTACGGCACGGAGGCGATCGACACACTGGTCAAGGAGATGGAGGACCGACGCGACGATCTGGTCGTCATCGTCGCTGGCTACCCCGTGCCGATGGAGATATTCATCAGCCAGAACCCCGGTTTGGAGAGCCGCTTCCGGACCACGATCGACTTCGCCGACTACTCCGACGACGAACTGGCCAAGATCTTCGAGTTAATGGCCGGCG
>CBDTZB010000053.1:0-9815 GCA_965364795.1 uncultured Nocardioides sp. | reverse complement strand
TGCTGCGTGACCCGCTGATCGCCAGAACCCCACCCGCTGGGCCCTCAACTCGGCATCTCGGCGAACACTGTTCACCGATCAACCGTCAATCAGGGAAACAGCCAGTCAGCGGAACGTCAGGCCCGGCGGCGCACCGGTCGGGGGCGCTTCATCCCGGGGGTGACCCGGGTCTTGATGACCATCCACATCATCAGGAAGCCGAGGCGCAGAGTCTTGTCGAGGTCGCCGGTGACCGACGACTGACCCACCCGGGGCAGGTAGTTCACCGGGATCTGGACCACCTTGATGCGGCTCACCACCGCGAGCAGGAGCATCTCCAACCCGAACGCGGATTCAGTGTTGCGGAAGGAGGGGCTTAGGGACTCGACGCATTCGCGCGAGACCACGCGGAAGGTGCAGCCGACGTCGGAGAGCGAGGTGGTGTTGAAAAGGACCTCGATCATCTTCGCCACGAACCAGTTGCCCAGTTGGAGGAACCAGTTCATGTTGGCGCCCTGCCAGATGAACGTCGAGACCGTGCGGGAGCCCACCACGAAGTCGCATTCACCGGTGTAGGGGAGCAGCTTGTTCAGGTCGGCCGGTTCGAAGGTGCCGTCCGGTTCGCAGATCGCGATCAGGTCGGTGTCGGCCTCGCGCAGGCCGCGCTGGATGGCGGCGCCGTACCCCTGCTGGGTCTCGATGACCTCACGCGCGCCGGTCGTGGCAACTTCGTCGGAGGTGCCCTCAGCGGCGTTGTTGTTGACCACGATGATGTCGTCGACCACACCGAGCGCTTCGAAGCCACGGATGACCGCAGCGATGCTGTCCTTCTCGTTGTAAGTCGGAAGGACGACCGACAGAGTTTTACCGTTCCACATGGTGCACGACTCTCTCATCTGCCGGGGCCTCGGTGGGGGAAGCATCAGGTGACGTTGGTCCTACGACGAGCGCGCGGGGCCGAGAGAAGAAGACGACCGCTACCAGCAGCAGTCCGGCGCCGCCGGCGACTCCCATCCACAGCTCGTAGCCCAGTGGAGGGACCCATTGGGCTTCGGGCACGAACCACACGGGCCCGGGGATGCCCACGGCGTAACGACGGGCGTTGTAGTACAACGCGAAGACCTGGACCCCCGCCGCCACGAGGCCGACACCCAGGTGAACCCGCGCCACGGCCGCCTTGCCGAGTGAGGGGAGCCGCTCCACGACCACTCCGCCGGCGAGGATCACCAGGAAGGCCGTGAAGCCAAGGAACTGCCGGCCCTGGATGTTCGCCGAGACGGTGTAGAAGACGCTGGCGTAGATCGCGAAGGCGAGCACCCAGATCGAGGCCAGACCGATCGCGACGATGGCGACGTCTCGACGACGTCCCAGCACGAGGGCCGAGGTGACCACGACCACCCAGAGGGTCAGCCAGGCACCGATCGCAGGGCCGGGCAGTCGGGTGTCGAGCCAGCCGAACAGACCGATGCTCGAGACCAGGTAGTTGTAGGAGTTCTCGACGAACAACAGCAACGCGTCCTTGTTCAGGGCCGTGCCGGTGTTGGAGGGCTTGTCGTAGGTCAACTCCCACCAGACCACCAGGATGGTCGCCAGACCGATCGCGGCCGTGGTGAGCAGGAACGTGGGGCGACGCTCGCGGAGCAGTTGCACGATGTGTGTCCGGCCTGCCGCGATGAGCAGCACAATGAGCATCAGCCCCAGGGCCACCACACCGAGCTGCCGGCCCAACACGAGAGCGACACCAGCGACGAGCAGCGTCAGATGCGTGCCGCGTTCGTGCACCGACTCCGGGCGGCGCAGAGCGACCATGACCACAGCGGCCACGGCCACCGAGGCGGCGATCTCGATGCCGCTGACGGAGAGGATTCCGGTTGCGTAGATCGCCATCGGGGTCAGCGCAGGCACGAAGGCGAGCATGGATCCCCTGCCCAGCCAGCGCACCGCGTGGGTGACGCCCAAAAAGAGAAGCAGGGCGCTCAGCACGGCGACCACGATCCGGCCGGAGACGAAGGCGTCCTCAGGGTTGTCGGCGGAGAGAGCCGCCCACCCCAGGGGGGTGTAGAGGAAGGGCGGGTAGGCACCGATCGGGGTGTCGTAGTCGATCTTCGCGTCGCCGGAGCCGGGCGGCTGGTCGGGCAGGCAGTCGGCGGTGACGTCGATCTTGAAGGCGAAGCAGCGGTAGACCTCGCCGGAGAGCAGTCGCTCGGGGATCTGGTAGATCCGCGTGATGGAGGCGTTGCGCGTCTCCACGTTCGCTGGCGCGCCGGCTTCGACGGGCGGTCCGGCGCGGCCGATCTGGAAGGAACCGCTGCCGATGGCTTTGACGAGGTGGTGTTGCTCGTCGGGGGCGGCACCGGGAGGGTTGCTGAACGCCCAGGTGAGGCTCAGCATCAGGTAGGGCAGCACTAGGGCCGCGGCCAGGAGGCGCGGGCGCTTCGCGGCGTACGTCGGTCGCGTGCGTTGCTGGGCGGTAGGGGTTCCGCGGCGCCGGCCGCGTTTGCGGGCCGGTCGCTTCGCCGGTGCTGCCGCCATGAT
This sequence comes from uncultured Nocardioides sp., assembly GCA_965364795.1. GTDB lineage: Bacteria > Actinomycetota > Actinomycetes > Propionibacteriales > Nocardioidaceae > Nocardioides. Next base: position 7,301 of record CBDTZB010000053.1, on the reverse strand, counting down.
TGGGGTCGTGGCGGTGGTCTCAGCGGTGGTCTCAGCTTGGCTCTCGGGTGCGGGAGCGGCAGCGGCCTTCGCCTTGCCCTTCGCCTCCTTCGTCGCCGGCTTGCTCGCCTTCTTGTTCGCCTTGCGCTCCGCCTTGGTCCCTGCTTCGGCCGCGGCTGGCGGAGCCGGTTCGGGGTTCACGGGCGCGGGGCTCTGCGTCGCTGGGCCCTGAGGCTCGGGCCCCTGGGGCTCGGGGGTGTCGTCGGGGCGGTCGGCGGGTTGCTCAGGCACGGGGCTCGTCTCGTTCGTTGGATCGGTCAACGGTTAGCCACCACCAGCATCTGTCCGGCCATCGGCTTGATGGGGGAGCGCAGGTAGTAGGGCACCAGGAAGGTGAGTCGGGACCCCTTGGACTTCATCGTCAAGGGCAGGAACCGGGCGGCCACGTGCTGGATCGACCAGCCCTCGGAGACGAGGTAGTCCGACAACGACTGGTCGGTGTAGATCGCGACGTGGGTGAAGTCGTCGAAGTAGCCGCCGGGGTTGAGGCGGAAGTTGGGTTGCAGCAGGATCAGGCGTCCGCCGGGGCGCAGCACCCGCTTGCTCTCAGCGAGCAAAGCGGTTGCCACGGGACGCTCGAGGTGCTCGAGCAGGTTGGAAGCGAAGACCACGTCGAAGCTGGCGTCCTCGAACTGGCTCAGATCGGTGGAGTCGCCGACCACTGCGCGTACATGCGGCTCGGCGGCTCGCTCCACCACATCATCGAGGTCCATGGCGGTCACCGACCCGGCCTGGATCAGGTTGGCGAAGTCACACCACCCGGCACCGAGTTCCAGGACATCGGCATCTCGGGCTACCCACCGGGAAAGGTAGTCGCAGATGTGACGCCACACCGCACGGCGGTTGGGGTCGTGGGCCAAGCGGGTTTCGAAGTACCCCGCCTGATAGGTCCCGGGTTGTTCCGTTGAAGGGTCGCGTTCGGGAGTCGCGGATGGGTCAGTCACGTGAGGCCTCTCCGGCTGTGGCTTGCTCGGCGGGCAGGAAGACCCACCGCTTGTAGGCGTAGAAGCGGAAGATGACTCCCACTCCGATTGAGATGACGTTGGCGATCTGGAGCACGACGATGTCGGTCTGGCCCAGCCCGTAGCGCGCGGCGCCGATGACGGCCAGACCGATAAACAGGGACGCCGCACTGAGCAGGATGAACAGAGTGAACTCGCGGCGAACGCCGCTCTTCGCCCGGTGCGCGAAGGACCAGTGCCGGTGCATGAAGTAGGCCAGGGTCGAGGTGATAGCCGTCGAAGCGACCTTGGAGACCAGGGCGCCCTGGGCGAGCATCGAATACATCACCTGGTAGGTCGCCAGGTCGACCATGAAGTTGACGCCGCCGACGACCCCGAAGGCCGACATCTCCTTGACCAGCATCGGCCAGCGTCGTTCGATCCGAGCCTTCAGCGAGGTCGTGCCTCGTGGGGTCGAGGAGTGCGGACCCGACACGTGCTGCTCCTCAAGGTGGCTGGACTGTTAGGTGGCTTGACTGCTGGTTAACAGGGGCCGACGGCGGGTCAGACTACCCACCGATGGGCTCCAAGGCCCCTTCTGGCTCGGCGGCGAGTTGCTCCCTACCCAGCGCTGCTCCGGCTGCGTGCTCGTCCTCGGGCACAGGGGCGTCAGCGTCGGGGTCGACCACGGAGTGGAGTGCGTCGGGAAGCAGCGCCCGCTCGGTCAGGTCCCGCAGGTGCGTCACGAGCCACTCGTCACGGACATAGGAGCCGTCTACCTCGCCGGCCTCGAGCTCCGAGCGCTGGGGGGTGCGGGCCAGATAGGCCTCCTGAAGTCGACCGGCCTGGTAGCGCCGGTAGTCCTTCATCCCGTGGTGTCGCGGGCTGGGCCGTAGTTCGGGGTTGTTTTCATAAGCACGGCCGGCGTTGATCACCTTGCGCTCCAACTGGGCCCAGGACCGCCACGGCAGGTGCAGCACCTCCATGCTGACCTCCGGCGGCGGTTGACCGTTGCTGACCAGCGACACGAAGTGGTTGCCCTGAGCGATCACGACGTCCGACTCGCCGCGGTGTACGGCGTTCGCGGTCGGTTGGGCGTGGATACCGATGGTCTGCAACTGCTCCTCGGTCCGGACATCTCGCCACAGGAGACGACCCAAGCCGCTGCCTGACCACCCTGCGGGACCCACCAGGTTCGTCACCGGTGTCGTGAAGGCGTTCAGGTGAAGGCTCGTTCCCTCCAGGGCCTGGCGAACCGTCATCGAGGTGTCGAAGGGCACCAGGAACTCGTCGGCGTCGAGGTTCAACACCCAGTCGGCTCGGTGCTCGGTGCGGGCTCGGCGGGCCATCGCGGTGACGACCTTGGCCTGCTGCTTGAGGTGCAGCGGGTCGTGGTGCAGCTCAACGCGTCCGGTGGCGGCGTACTGCTCAAGGACTTCGGTGGTGCCGTCGACCGACGCGTTGTCGGTGACGATGAGGAGGTCCACCCCCTGGTCGAGGTGGTGCTCGATCATGGCCGCGACGATGTCGATCTCGTCGCGGACCATCATGGTGGCGATGATGCGGGGGCTGCGTCCGGGCATGGGGAGACTCTAAGCCTCACGGCGGGGCGAACGCGGCGCGCACGCTCCCATCTCGGGCAGGTGCCCACACCCGGGTTGGTGTGTAACGCCCCGGACATAAATCAGGGGGAGTCGTTACCTGGCGACAACACGGACGCTCGCAAACCGAAATCCAGACGGCCGAAAGTAACTCTCGAATGGGGTGTGGCCCGCTGTTGACAGTGCCGTCGACGGTCGGGCTCCACTCCTCCGCATGACGTATCTGGAGGTTTCATGGACGGCTACAACGCCTTCATGCTCGTGGCCACGCTTTTGGTGTTGATGATGACAACACCGGCGCTGGCTTTGTTCTACGGCGGGATGACCCGCTCGAAGTCCGTGCTCAACATGATGATGATGTCGTACATCGCGATGGCGATCGTCGGCATCTTGTGGGTGCTCTACGGCTACTCGATGGTGTTCGGAGGGGACGGCACGTTCTTCGCCTCGCCGGCGACGAACTTCGGCCTCAAGGACCTGGGCTACGACGGCTACACCTTCATGATGTTCCAGCTGACCTTCGCGGTGATCACCACCGCGCTGATCAGCGGCGCCATCGCTGATCGGGTCAAACTGTCGGCCTGGGTCGTCTTCGTGCCCCTGTGGGCCACGCTGTCCTACTTCCCGCTGGCGCACATGGTCTTCGGTTGCAGCGATGACGCGCTCATCTGTACGACGATCGGTGCGCAGGACTACGCCGGCGGAACCGCGGTCCACATCAACGCCGGTGTCGCGGGCCTCGTCCTGGCCCTGGTCGTCGGCAAGCGCATCGGCTTCGGCCGCGAGCCCATGCGGCCGCACAACCTGACGCTGACCATGCTTGGTGCCGCCCTGCTGTGGGTCGGCTGGTACGGCTTCAACGTCGGTTCCATTGTGTTCAGCGACGACCTCGACGTCAGCGAGCAGTTCCTCGCCGAGACCGGTCTGACCTTCGCCAACACCACGCTGGCCACCATGGCCGCCATCATCGGCTGGCTCGTCGTCGAACGTCTGCTGCACGGCAAGGCGACCACCCTGGGCGCTGCCTCGGGAATCGTGGCCGGTCTGGTCGCGATCACTCCAGCCGCCGGTGCGGTGGACATCTTCGGCGCCCTGGCCATCGGTGCGATCTCCGGTGCCCTGTGTGCCTGGGCGGTCGGCCTGAAGTTCAAGCTCGGCTACGACGACTCGCTCGATGTCGTCGGCGTCCACCTCGTCGGGGGCATCGTCGGCACCTTGCTGATCGGTCTGTTCTCGGTGACGGCCTCGGACGGTGACAACATCGCCGGCGGCGCGGTTGACGGCCTCCTCTACGGCGGCGGTGTCGGCTCCTTGGTTGACCAGTTCCTTGGTGTCCTGGTCGCTGTGGCCTGGTCCGGTGTCGTGACGCTGATCCTGGCGCTCGCCATCAAGTACACCCTCGGCTGGCGCATCGACGCCGAGGCCGAGGTCGAGGGCATCGACTTCGATCAGCACGGTGAGTCCGCGTACGACCTGCACACCAGCCTCTCCAGTGGTAACCGTCCCAGCGTGCTGAGCGGCGGCCCCACCACCCGCAAAGAAGGAGTCACCTCATGAAGCTCGTGACCGCGGTGATCAAGCCGCACAAGTGGGAGGACGTCCGTGAGGCCCTCGAGACCTTCGGAGTCACGGGGATGACCGTCAGCGAGGTCAGCGGCTACGGCCGGCAGAAGGGTCACACCGAGGTCTACCGCGGTGCGGAGTACGACATCGCCCTCGTTCCCAAGATCCGGATCGAGATCGTCGTGGACGACTCGGATGCTCAGGACATTGTGGGGATCGTCGTCAAGAGCGCCGCGACCGGACGGATCGGGGACGGCAAGGTGTGGCTCAGCCCCATCGAGACGATCATCCGCGTTCGTACCGGTGACACGGACGAGGCTGCTCTCTAGCGCTGAGGCTCTGCCCCTGAGGCAGGAGTGACAACGGTCCGGCTGCGCGAGCAGCCGGACCGTTAACACGCTCGAAACGTGACTGCACCCTCACTGGAACAATCAGATTGCAGGCTCTTGGTTCGTGAAAACTCTCCTCGCAGGACCCGTATCCACCGCCGCCGACGTGGGGTCCCTCGACTCGGGTGACACCGCCTGGATGCTGGCCGCCACCGCTCTGGTGCTGCTGATGGCCCCGGGTTTGGCGCTGTTTTACGGCGGCATGGTCCGTTCCAAGAGCGTGTTGAACATGATGATGATGACCTTCGGGTCGCTAGGCGTGATCCTGGTTGTCTGGACAGTGGTGGGCTACTCCTTGGCCTTCGGGGACGACCTCGGCTTCGGTCTGATCGGTGACCCCCGTCAGTACGCCGGCTTGGGACAACTACTGGACCCCAGCGCCAATGGCGACTCCACCGTGCCTCTCCTGCTCTTTGCCGTTTTTCAGGGTCTGTTCTGTGTCATCACTGGGGCCCTGGTCTCCGGAGCGATCGCGGACCGGGCCCGGTTCGGCGCCTGGATGGTCTTCGCCGGGGTGTGGACGCTGCTCGTCTACGCGCCGATCGCCCACTGGATCTTCGACTTTTCCGACGGCGACCATGTCGGAGGCTGGATGGCCAACACCCTCGGGGTCGTGGACTTCGCCGGTGGCACGGCGGTGGAGATCAACTCAGGTGCCTCCGCCCTGGCCCTGGCCCTGGTGCTGGGGCGCCGGGTCGGTTTCGGTCGCGATCCGATGCGCCCCCACAACCTGACGCTGGTCATGCTCGGCGCCGGGCTGCTCTACTTCGGTTGGTTCGGGTTCAACGCCGGGTCGGCACTGGCTGCCAACCAGGACGCGGCGATCATCTTCGCGACCACCTTGCTGGCCGCGGCGGCCGGCGTGCTGGGTTGGTCGCTCCTGGAACGGATCCGAGACGGACACGCCAGTTCCCTGGGGGCTGCCTCCGGCATGGTCGCCGGACTGGTCGCCATCACCCCCTCCTGTGGATCGCTCTCCCCGATGGGCTCCCTGGTGATGGGCTTCGTCGCCGGTGTCGTGTGTGCGATGGCGGTGGGTCTGAAGTACCGCTGGAAGTACGACGACTCCCTCGACGTCGTCGGGGTCCACATGGTGGGGGGCCTGGTGGGCACCTTCGGGATCGGCCTGATCGCCACGGCCGCTGCTCCCACCGGCGTCGACGGATTGTTCTACGGCGGAGGCCTCGACCAACTCGGCCGGCAACTGCTCGGCGGCGGCGCGGTCCTCGTCTATGCCTTCGTGATTTCGGGCATCATCGGACTCGTGGTCGACAAGACGATGGGCTTCCGCATCGATGAGGAGCACGAAGTCACCGGTATCGACCTGGTCCTCCACGCAGAGAGCGCCTACGACCTCCACGCCACCGCCGGATCCCGGACCTCGGGCTCGGTACTGACATCGCACGTTGACAGGGAGCGCCCATGAAACTCATCACCGCCGTCATCAAGCCGCACAAGTGGGAAGACGTCCGAGAGTCCTTGGAGGCGCAGGGAGTCACCGGCATGACCGTGAGCGAGGTCAGTGGGTACGGCCGCCAGAAGGGCCACACCGAGATCTACCGGGGTGCCGAGTACGACATCGCCCTGGTGCCCAAGATCCGCGTCGAGATCGTGCTGAGCGACGAAGACGTCGAACGTGTGGTGGAGGCGATCAACACCAGCGCTCAGACCGGACGCATCGGCGACGGCAAGATCTGGGTCAGCCCGCTCGACTCCGTGGTTCGGGTGCGAACCGGCGATCGGGACGACGCCGCCATCTGACCTCTAGGCCCGCCGCCGCACGGTTCGCCAGTGCACCGACCATCCACAGACCTCGTCTGGAGCTCATCACATGACCGCCGCAGAGAGAGCCCAGCGAACCGAGGCTGCGGACGCGTTGTGTGTGGCCACCTACGAGGCGTCGAGCGGACCCGAGGTGGGGGCGGCATTGGTGGCGGTCGGTGGGTACGGCCGAGCCGAGTTGGCGCCGTACTCCGATCTCGATGTGGTGCTCGTCTGCGACGACGACGTCGACGTCAGTGACCTGGCCGAGCAGGTCTGGTATCCGCTGTGGGACTCAGGATCGAAGATCGACCATTCGGTGCGCACCTTCTCCCAGATGATCTCGGCTGCTGATGACGACGTTCGGGTCGCCTCAGGCCTGCTGGACATTCGCCACGTCGCAGGTGATCCGAACCTGACCCTTCGGCTGCGCACCACGATGCTGGCCCAGTGGCGTCGCGGGGCCAAGTCGCGTCTGCCCGAACTTCAGGCGATGGTGCGTACCCGCCATCAGCGGGTGGGGGAGCTGGCCCACCTCTCCATCCCGGACCTGAAAGAGGCCAACGGTGGTCTTCGTGACGCCACGGTCCTCAACGCGTTGGTGGCGACCTGGCTGGTCGACGTACCGCACGCCGACTTGGAGCGGAGCCGTCAGGCGCTACTCGATGTTCGCGACCTGGCCCATGGAATCGCTGGACGGGCCACAGACCGAATCACTCCTGAGATGTGGAGTGATCTCGCCCTCGGACTCCACCTGACCGACGACCATGAGGTGCAGGTGTACGTGCGAGAGATCGCCCGCCGCATCACCCATCTATCGCGCCTGGCGTGGCGTCGAGTCGATGACCTACTGCGACGGCCCACCTCAGCGAGGACCGCTCGTCGGCCGGTTCTCGAGCCGTTGGCCTCCGGAGTCGCTCGGTCTCAGGGCGAGGTGGTGCTCGACCGGAAGGCGCGCCCCGCCGAGGATCCGGTGCTGCTCCTGCGGGCTGCCACGGCCGCGGCTG
>CBDTZB010000052.1:0-9823 GCA_965364795.1 uncultured Nocardioides sp. | reverse complement strand
GGTCGATTCCATGGGTGGCGGCCAACATTGAGTGGATCATGCTCGGCATCGTTGGGCCGGTCTGGATGGGGCTCGGGCGGTCCCTTCTCGACGCCGAGATAGTTCACGATCGCCGCCACGACCTGTCCCAACGATCGGCTTCCCGATGAGCCCAGCGGGGTGACCTTGAACCTCACCGGGACCCCGGACCGGGACGCCCCGCAGGTTCCCCGAAGGGGAACCTGCAACTGTGTGCATGCGGGTTGGGGCGATCCGGGAGGATCTGGTGGTCGGCGACCCGGCCGGGCGGCGGGCAGGCGCGGTGGTGGGTTCGGGGTTTGGGTGCGGGGGTCATCGGGCCGGAACGGGTGGCGCTGAGTCGACGGCAGGTGGTGCCGCGATGGAGGTGGGGCCAAGCGGTAGGCCGAGCGTGGGGGTGGTCGGCTTCTGGGCGGCGAGACCATCGAGGTGGTGACCCCACAGACATTCGTGGCGCTGCCGGTTCCACTCCGGCACCCGTTCGAGCTGTCGATCCGACAACGGGCCGACGGTGGTGGCGACCGCCACGGTCCCGCCGGTCGCGGACTGGCGAAGAAACCCGAAACGCTCGAGGCGGTCCAGCGTCTGCTGGAGGGGACTGTTTCGGCCGGCGCCCTTCCCAAGCCCGATGCTCTGACCCAACTCGGAGCGCGAGACCACGGCAGGTTCGGCCTCCTCCCACAAGGTCGCTATCCGCCGCAACAGGAACACTGAGGTTGGCCCGAGCACAGGCGCCCAGCACTCTTCCAAGTAGCGATGGTCGATCGGGAGACCCACCTTCTGGACCTGAGGGCTGCGGTGCGGGACGGCATGGATGGTGACGGTCTGGTTCTCGGTCATGCCCCCAATGCCGCTGAACGGACCCGAATCTCTTGCATGCGATTGGGGAGGACCACACGACCGGGACGCGCCGGGACAGGAAATTTCGCGACCGGGACGAGAACAGGAACGGAACCGGGAACACCGATTGCGACCGTGCGGCATCCACAACAACCAGGAGGACCCTGATGGATGCCATGACCTGCCTCGAGATCGAGTGGCCATCGATCGCAAGATCTGCCCGCGCACGCCGGGCACTCGCCCGCTGGACCACGGACTACCCAGACCTCGATCAGCTATCCAGCCTTGATGGCTTCTTCCAGCGCTATGCCGACAAGCGTCCGCTCGTCCGAATTCTCGTCGAGCTCGCCGCCGAGGACGAGCTGGCTGCTCGGACGCTTCTCCAGGTCATGCTTCCCGGCCTCCGCCGTCTGTCTTGGAGCCTCGGGATCGCCGAGAGCGCAGACCTGGGCGAGCTGGTGTCGATCGCCTGGATCAACATCGTCGAGTATCCGCTCCATCGACCTGGGGCGGTGGCCGCGAACCTGATCGGCGACACCCGCAAGCAGTACTTGCGTGACCATCGGCCAGCGGTGGTGCTGTTCCCAGCCGAGTCGGTGCCGTCCCCCGAGGTAGCGGTCCTGAGCTCCCTCGCCATCGATCATGCGGTCGCACTTGCTGATGCCGGGATCATCGAGCCGCTCGTGCTGAGAACCATCATCCGTACCCGTTTCCTCGGCGATCGACTCTGTGACGTCGCCGCCGACGAGGACCTGACGGTCTCCACCCTCACTCAGCGGCGGCTCAAGACTGAGCGCAAGCTCCGGCATCTCGATGCGCTTGCTGCGTGACGAGAGGCCAAAAGTGACCCTTGTCATAGTGGGCACTCGGGCGTACTGTCGTCGTCACGAGCTGTGGCGGTGTCCACGGCGGTCTCGTCGGCCCGACCAAGGGGCCGGCCATCCCCCCAAAGACCGGGCGACGACCCTTCCACGGATCGTCGTACTTCTTCAGGATCGTTGGCGTTCGGTCTGTGACACGGATCTCTCCTGGAGGTTCTCGCGGGCATGACTCTGCTGCGATCTCGAACCATCACGACGACCGGACTGGTGCTGCTGGCAATGGCAGTCGGCTCAGTCGCCGCCTGCGGCAAGGACAAGCCGCCGACCATCGCCGGGGCCTCCAGCACCACTTCGATGGGCACCACGACCAACGGCGGGCCGTCAGACTCCCTCGACCCAACGAGCACTTCGGTGACGACAACAACCGGGTCAACTCCAACGGCGTCAGGTTTGCCGCCTGCGTCTGATGCCGACCCACGGTCTGCCGAGGAGCGCCTCATCATCGAGCGGTACCAAGCGTTCTGGGACGCACGGGCGGCGGCCAACGCTGAGCCACCAAACCCCGACAGCCCGCAACTTCGCGACCTGGCCACCGGGTCCCAGCTATTGAACGTCATTGAAGAGACCACTCAGCGCAAAAAGGACGGCCTCGCTCTTCGACCGGCGCAACCATCCAAGGCTGAACATCGAGCCGCGATCCGATCGCTGTCTGGTGACACCGCCGAGCTCAACGACTGCTCGATCAACGACGGCGTCGTCTATCGGCCCTCCACGGGCGACGTTGTAGATGACTCCGTGGTCACCCGCAACGCCACCGCCACGATGCGCAAGATCGACGGTGCCTGGCGGCTCGAATCTGCCAGCGTCATCCAAACCTGGAAGGGGGTAGCCGGATGCGCGCTGGCCGAAACCTGAGCACCACGGTCCTGCTGTCCGTGCTGCTGGTCTGTGGGGCAGCCGATCGGGTCTCGGCAGACGACGGCGTCGGTGCCTACGTGCCCACCGGAGGGTCACCAACAGCTGTCGCCACGGAAGTCGACGCCGATGGAGGCAGTAACGGAGGGGGTGGTGGTGGAGGCGTCGAGTCCGACTGCTGGTGGGAGGTACAGATCGCTGACGATTTCGCGCAGCCGGTCTACGACGTCGACGGCACCCAGCTGCACTCCGCCACCGGGCGCTGGCTCGCCAAGTTCTGCGGCAACGGTGAGCTTGTGGATCAGCAGCCCGAAGGGGCCGTGGTGGACCTCGATGCTCTTGCCCGGGAGGCAGCACGATCCGTTTCGATCTCCGGTCCAGTGGTGCAGACGAGTCCGGCAAATCGGAAGCTCTACGTCCAGATTTCAACGTGGCTGTGGATCAGCGGTTCGTGGTGGCACGACTACGAAGCAACTGCTTCGACTGGCCGAGTTACGGCGACGGTCACCGCGGCCCCCACCTCGGTCTCATGGGCCACCGGCGACGGCGCGACCGTCACCTGTAACGGGCCGGGCCGGGCTTGGTCCCCTGGCCTTGGGGACGAAGCCTCGGACTGCCGACACACCTACCACGAGGCCACCGATCACGATCAGACGCTCCCGCTTATGGCGACCGTCACCTTCCACCTGAGCTGGACCAGCAACATCGGTGCTAGCGGGGATCTCGACCCGATCAGCCGCAGCTCGACCGTCCAGGTTTCCGTAGGCGAAATACAGGCGATCGAGACGGAGTGATACGCAAATGACCGCCACTCGATCCACCCACCGCAGCCCAGCCCAGCCGCCTGTCCAGGCCAACGGACACCGCCCGCCCGCCGAGAACGATGACGGCACCCGCCCGTTCGTCGGCGGCCGGATACGTCGGACCCACCTGCCCGAGCTTGCTGTCGGGATCGTGGTCACTGTCGCCTTCGCGCTCGGCGCCGTGCTCTGGCAGCTCAGCCAGACCGACCGGTCCCCAGCGGTCGTCGTCGCCGCGACCGTCAGCCGAGGCGACACCATCGAAGCCTCGGACCTGCGGGTGGCCTACATCTCAGACACCGACGGCGTACGCCTCCTCGACCCATCTCAATCCGACCAGATCGTGGGCCGGACTGCCCTCGTTGACCTTGGGCCCGGCACCGTCATCAATCCAGACCTGGTGGCTGACCAGGTGCGTCTCGACGACGGGTCGGCGATCGTGGGCGTCGCGCTCGATGCCGGGCAGTACCCAACCTCTGGTCTTGCCCCCGGCGACCGAGTCAACGTGGTGGTGAGCCCGCCGGACGGCGCCGAACCCGATGATCAGGCGGTTCTGGTCGAACGGAGTGAAATATTCGAGGTCGAGACCATGGACGATGGACGTCTTCTCATCTCGATCAAGGCTGCCGAGAAGGACGCCAACGCAGTCGCAGCCGTCGGCTCCCCCGATCGCATCCGACTGGTGCAGGTGCCACGATGACCGTCGTCGTCGTCAGCGGAACCAAGGGATCCCCAGGCGCCACGACAACCGCCGTCCTTTTTGCTGGCTGTAGCCGCAACGCCGTTCTGGTCGATGCGGACCGCGACGGGGGAGCGCTGGCGACCCGCTTCGGGCTGTCTCGGGAGCCCGGGCTCACGACGCTCGCCGCCGACCGGTCCGACGACCGAGCCGCACTCGATCGCCACCTCCAGCAGATCGGCGACATCCCCGTCCTGGTGGGACCGGACGATCCCGTCCGCTCCGATGCCCTATGGGAACGCGGCGGTGGTCGGATCTGGGCCAGTCTCCAAGGTGGCGACCGGCTGATCGTGATGGACGCCGGCCGCCACCGGCCACATTTGAGTGACGACGCGGTGAGCCGAGCGGACCTCCATCTCGTCGTGGTCAGGAACGACAGCGAAGGGCTGGTTGCGCTCTCGAACCTTCAACTGACGTCTGCGGCCGCACTGGTCGTCATCGGCTCCGGTCCCCACGACCCTACGGAGCTCGGCGCGGTGACCGGACGGCCCGTCATCGCGGTTCTGCCTCATGACCGGCGCACGGCGAGGACGCTGAACGGGACCACCCGGCTCCGGGCCGCCCGGTCAGTGACCCGGTCTCCACTGGGACGAGCCGGGCGGTCGCTGGCCCGCTTCGTCGGCGAGGCGACCGCTGCGGAGTCGGTCTCATGATTGGTGTGCGCACGGCCAACGGCGTCGACCCCACAGCCGATGGTCCCGAGATCGACCGAGAACTTGTCGCCGATTTGTACCGAAAGATTGGCGAACAACTCTCGGATGCCAATGCTCGACGAGAAGTCGGCGGACGCGGTCGACTTCCCGCCGAGGACGAGCGGGCGCTCTCACGCAAGCTGATCGACGACGAGCTGGCCCGGCTCGCAGAACGCGCATTTGCCGAGGGACAACAGCCGCTAGATGAGGTCACCGAGGACGAGATCAGCGTCGCCGTTCTCGACCGGTTGCACGGCTTGGCCCGGCTCCAGCCTTTGCTGGATGACCCCGACATTCGCGACATCCACATTTCCGGTGCTCACCGGGTGTGGCTGAGCTACCGGGACGGCGCCAAGGTTCGCGGGCCATCGGTGGCGAGCGACGATGCGGAGCTGGTCGAGCTAGTCGCCACGGCTGCTCGCCGACTGGGTCGCAGCGAACGGCGCTGGGATAACGCCCACCCGGAGCTCAACCTCCAACTTCCCAACGGCGACCGGCTCCACGCCCTGATGGCCGTATCCGGCCGACCCACGGTGACCATCCGCCGGCACGACTTCGACCTCTCCCGCCTCGACCAGCTCGTCGAGCGCCGCGTCGCCGACGACCTCCTGGCCGACTTCCTCGCCGCTGCAGTCCGGGCTCGACTCAACCTGATTGTCGCCGGAGGAACGGGAACCGGGAAGACCACGTTGTTGCGCTGTCTTATCAACGAGATCCCTGCCGAAGAACGACTCATCACCATCGAAGACTCGCTCGAAATCGGTCTGGACCGCTTCGAAGAACTCCACCCGGACTACGAGATGCTCGAGGCTCGTGAGGCAAACACCGAAGGTGTGGGCGCTTTCACGCTCGCAGATCTGGTGCGAGCTGCACTTCGGATGGATCCGGAACGCGTCATCGTCGGCGAGGTGAGAGGTGGAGAGGTCCTCACGATGCTCCTGGCGATGTCGCAGGGCAACGACGGATCGATGTGCTCGGTCCACGCCGACTCGTCGCGGGGCGTGTTCGCTCGATTCGCAATGTACGCGGCCATGACGCGAGAACGTCTGGAACCCGAGGTAACCAACTTGCTCGTCGCCAACGCCGTCGACCTGATCGTCCACCTGAGCTGGGTCGACGGGATCCGCCGCATCACAAGCGTTCGCGAGGTCACCGGGATGATGGAAACCGGGCAGGTCTCCTCCAACGAGCTGTGGCGGCCCGGACCGGATCGGATCGGACATCCCGCCTCCCCGCCCAGCACCGACACGCTTGATGCCCTCACCCTTGCTGGCTTCGACCACGACGCGTTCAACGCAGCCGGGGGGTGGTGGCGGTGAACTTGCTCGTTGCTGCATTCCTCGGAGCAGGGATTGGCATTGGACTCCTGCTCATAGCAGGTGGCCTGACAGGACGAACACTGCTGCCACGGCCGGGCTCGGGCACAGGAGACCGCAACGGCCTCGCCCGCCAGACCACGCGCCTGGCCACCGTGTCGACCGTGGTCCTCCTGGTCCTTGCCGTCACCCGATGGCCGGTGGCTGGGGTACTGGCCGCGGCAGGCGCGTGGTTCGGACCCGAGGTGTTTGGCGGACGGAAGGAGCGGGATCGCGTCGTTGCGCGTACCGAAGCCATCGCCTCGTGGACCGAGATGGTCCGCGACTCGATCGTCGCCGCCTCCGGACTCGAGGAAGCGATCGTCGCTACAGGATCGGTCGCCCCTCAGCCGATCGCAGACGAGGTACATCGACTAGTTCGGCGTCTGGACCACCAGGCACTGACCTCGTCGCTGGTCGCCTTCGGTCGAGATCTGCGACATCCGTCCGGAGACTTGGTCGTGACCGCCCTCGTGCTCGCGTCCGAGATGGAATCCAGCGACCTCTCCGGACTGCTGTCCAGGCTCGCCGAAGCGACCCGGGGTGAAGCGCGGATGCGCATTCGAGTCGAGGTCGGCCGGACCCGGGTCCGCACCGCTGCCAAGGTCATCATCGGTGTCGTCGGGGCCACCATCGGCCTGCTCTCGGTCGCCAACCGGGGGTACCTAGCCGTCTACGGCGACCCCGGCGGCCAGTTCGTGCTGCTGGTGATCGGCTTGATTTTCGGCTTCGGCGGATGGCTCATGACCCGTATGGCCGCCATCGACTTGCCCGAGCGGCTCACCGCCCGAGCCATCCCCGCTCCGAACGCAACGGGGACGGCGGGATGATCGTCACCATGATCCTGGGCGGCGGGGTCGGGCTGGGCCTCTGGCTGTGCTGGCGGGCGGCGTTCCCCAAACCGGAGACGGCAGAGGCGGTGCTGGCCCGGCTCGCCACTCCTGCCCCGGCCAATCGGTTAGAGCCCAGGAGGACAGTGGACCCTGGATTCATCGCTCGACGGCTTCTCGCCGCCGCGGGGATCGACACTTCAACCAAGACCGACGAACTCGACATCGTGGGTCGCAGCCCGGAACGCCACGCCCTCGACAAGGTGATCGGCGCGACTGCTGGCTTCGGGGGTCCCCTGTTGGTCGCCGTAGGGCTCCGTGTCGTCGGCATCGCACTTCCGCTCTGGCTCCCGGTGGTCTGCGCCGCAGCCTTCGCCGCGGCCGGCTTCGTCCTTCCTGACCTCACGCTGCACGACGAGGTCGAACAAAAACGCCAAGCCTTTCGTCATGCTCTGTCGTCCTACCTCGACCTGGTCAACGTCCTGCTCGCAGGTGGCGCAGGCATCGAAACGGCCCTGCACGCCGCCGCCGAGGCCGGCGACGGCTGGGGATACACCCAGATTCGCCGGGCACTCAGCCGGGCACGGTTCACGGGCCGAACCCCCTGGGAGGGCTTCGCCGAACTGGGCCATCGGCTCGACATCTCCGAGCTCGCCGAGCTGGCGGCCAACGTCTCGCTCGCCGGATCCCATGGAGCACGGATCCGGCGCTCCCTGGCAGCCAAGGCCGACACTCTTCGGGGTCACCAGATCGCCGAGACCGAAGCCGCCGCAGAGTCCGCAACCGAGCGCATGACGATCCCTGTCGCCGTCCTGCTGTTCGGGTTCCTGGTCTTCATCGCCTATCCCGCCGTCCAACAGATCACCAATGTCGGGGGACCAACCCCCTGAACCAAGGAGAACCCAATGACCGATCCAACCCTCATGTGGGCCTACCTCTGCGCTCGCTTCGGCATCGACCCAGACGAGCAACGGGGCATGACCACCACCGAGGTCGCCGTCGTGACTTTCCTCCTCGTCGGTGCCGCCATCGTCGTGATGGGAATCATCTTCAACGCTGCGCAGAGCAACGCCAACAACATCCCGACGCCCAAGGCTCCGTGAATGCCTCCCAGGCACAGGGGAGCGGAAGGCGGGATGACCACCATCCAGGTGGCCATCCTGATGCCAGCGTTCCTGTTCTGGATCATGCTGACCGTGCAGTACGGGCTCTGGTGGCACGCCAAGCAGGTTGCCAATGCTGCCGCCGCCGAAGCGGTCGATGCTGCCCAGACCCCGACCGGTACCGAGGGCCAAGGTGTCAATGCCGCTCAGGAGTTCCTCGACGAGGCCGGCAACCTGCGGAGCATCACCATCGAAGTCGACCGAGGGGCAGAGACGGTCCGGGTCGAGGTGCGGGGTCGGGCTCCCCAACTGGTCCCCGGATTCGCCTGGGAGGTCACTGCTCGCAGCGAGGCCCCTCGCGAACGGTTCGTCCCCCGGTCGGAACGATGACCCAGCCGCCCGACCGACTCTCGTGGCTGCTGCGCCACGGAAGAAGCGATCGCGGCTCAGTGGCGGTCGAAGCCGCGGTCATCGCCCCCGCGCTGGTCGCGCTCATGCTCCTCGTTGTCTTCGCCGGGCGCGTCTCTGAGGCCAATGGGAACGTCCAACGGGCCGCCAGCGAAGCGGCTCGGGCTGCCTCACTCGAACAGAACCCCACCGCGGCGAAGTCAGCGGCGATGGACACCGCCAAGGCCAACCTTGCTACCGCCGGAACCAGCTGCCAGGTCCTGCGGACCGATGTCGACACCCGCAACCTTGTGCCGGGCGGCACCGTCACCGTTGAGGTCACCTGCCAGGTCGCCATGTCCGACGTCGCCCTCCTCGGCCTGCCCGGCACAAGAACCTTCCATGCTCGGTCTGTCGAAGTGGTTGATCGGTATCGGAGCGACCGATGAACCTCGACTCGAGCCGGTTGGGCCTGCCGTCAGAGCGGGGCAGCATCACGGCCTTCGTCGCCGTAGTCGCCATCGCTCTCGTCATGGTGGCCGGCATGGCCTACGACGGTGGCCAGATTGTCGCTACCCAAGCCCGTGCCCGGAGCGTGGCAGCCAAGGCCGCTCGGGCCGGAGCCCAAGAAGTTGACACCACAGCGCTCCGAACCGGGGGCCGCCCCGTCCTCAATCGCTCCCGCGCCGAGCATGCCGCTCGCCGCTACCTGGCCGAGGCCGGGGTCGAGGGCAGCATCATGGTCCGGGGCAACACCATCGAGGTCTCGGTTCGCATCGCCCAGCCGATGCAGATCCTGCCGGTGAAGACGCGCATCGTGACGGCAACGGACGCGGCCAGCGCAGTCACCGAACCGACGGGGAGGTCTGCAGGATGAGACAACGCGCCGGCCACCTTGCCTATGGACTGGTGTGCCTTTCCGGATTGGTCGCCATCGCCGCCGGTCCTCCGATTCTCCTGGTTCGTTTCGTCGGCTGGCCCCTTCCAACCGCCATTCCCTCCTTCGACACCATCGACCAAGGCATTCGGTCGGGCATCCCTGATGCCGTGATCGTGAACACCCTCGCATGCGTGCTCTGGCTTGCGTGGGCCCAAATTGCCCTAGCTCTTCTTCTCGATGTCGTGTCGACCGTTCGTGGTGGCGTCACCCCCCATGCGCCGCTCTTGCCTGGCGTCCAACTCGCCACCGGCCGGCTGGTTGCCGGCGTCACCATGCTCTTCGCCGTCATGACACCCGGTCCGCGCGTCGCAGCCGCGCCGGTTGCGCCGCGCACCCCAGCCGTTGCCCTCGCCGTGCCAGCCGCGCCGATACCGCCCCCCGCT
>CBDTZB010000051.1:0-9824 GCA_965364795.1 uncultured Nocardioides sp. | reverse complement strand
TGGCCACCTTGTTCTTCAAATACATGCCGGACCTGATCACCTCTGGTCGCGTGTACACCGCCGTGCCGCCCCTGCATCGCATCGAACTGTCCAACCCCAAGAAGGGGATGGAGAAGTACGTTTACACCTACTCCGACGACGAACTGCAGCGCAAGCTCGCTGAGTTGAAGAAGAAGAACGTCAAGTGGAAGGACCCGGTCCAGCGCTACAAGGGTCTTGGTGAGATGGACGCCGATCAGCTGGCCGAAACGACCATGGATCCTCGCCACCGGACCCTGCGCAAGCTCACCGTCGACGACGCCGACGCGGCAGGTGCGGTCTTCGAATTACTGATGGGCTCCGAGGTGGCGCCCCGCAAGGAGTTCATCGTGGCCGGCGGCGGGCAGTTGGCGGAGTCGGACATCGACTTCTGACCCGAGTTGGTCGGTCAGAACTTCTGTTCGAGCAACCCGGTGTCGACGTCGTAGATGAACCCGCCCACCGACGTACCTGCGGGGATCAGGGGGTGGGTGCGAATCTTCTGGACATCGTCGGCCAACGCCTCAACCTGGTCGGCGATCGCGTGAAAGGTCTGCCACGAGGCGTCCTGACCGGAGGAAGCTGCTACCCGCTCGCGCAGTTGCCGCTGAGTGGAGGAAGCCATGGCGCAACGGGTGTGGGGAACGACCAGAATACGGCTCACGTTGAGCAGGTGAGCACCGAGCACGAGGGCCTCGAGGGCGTTGGAATCCACCCGACCGCCCGGGTTGCGGAAGATCTTGGCGTCGCCGGGCTTGAGCCCCAGCATGCCGAGCGGTTCTATGCGCGAGTCCATACACGTCACGATGGCGACGCCGGCGTGGGCGATGCCGTCGAATCCGCCTAGTTGGAAGTCGGAAGCGAACTCTTTGTTGGCGGCCAGGAGATCGGCGAAGTCGGACACGAAGTGACGGTAACGCAGCGAACTGCTGATCTGGAGAAGATGAGTCAGTGGGTGGACGTGATCTTTCCCATCCCGGGCGGAGGCTCGTCCGTGCGGATCACATCAGGTAGTCGCCGTTGGAGGCCCGGATGGTCCCGACCGAATCCGCTCGCCGCGCCAGTGACGATGATGGTTCGATTCGTCAGGTGGTTCGTCCCGGGCGTCGTTACAGGGGTGAGCCGAGTTGGAAGACTGCGGACAGTCCTTCGCCGTAGGCGCAGAAATCGGAGGCCGCGGGCATTCCGAGGGACCGAAGTTCCTCAGCGATCGTGCCGGTACCGATGGTGAGGTGGACATCGGAGGCGTCCACGAAGCCGGAGGCCATGTCGATGGACAGCGGGGTCTGCTGGGGGACTCCGCCGAGGTAGGAGTAACTGCTGGTTTCTATCCGAGTGGGATCGCCTGCTGGTGCTGCGCGGGGGACCGTGACGCTGAAAGCGGTCTCGTTCCCATCGCGCAGGGTGAAGGTGACGGTGCCGTCGAGGCCATCGGTGTAGTCGGCGTCGATCCC
The DNA here is from genome assembly GCA_965364795.1 of uncultured Nocardioides sp. Lineage (GTDB taxonomy): Bacteria > Actinomycetota > Actinomycetes > Propionibacteriales > Nocardioidaceae > Nocardioides. Next base: position 8,352 of record CBDTZB010000051.1, on the reverse strand, counting down.
CATCACGGTTTTGGGGAAGCCCATCACCTCGTTGCCGGCGACGCACGTGAACTCCTGATCGACCGGCATCCGGTAGACGAACGAGCCGATGACGTCGTCTGTGGCGCCCGTGGGCCTGGCCAGAAACCCGAGGTTGACCTCGTTGTAGTCGCCCCACGGGTTCTCCCGGTAGTCGACCAGACTCATGATCAGTTGCGCGGTTCCGGGCGCAATCTCCACAATCTCGAAGGAGTCACCGGGGAGCAGCGCTGACGCCGCTCCAGCGGGCACACTGAAACCAAGGGTCGCGCTGTTGAAGGAGTCGACCTCCATGGGGAAGGTGATCGGTCGGCCCTGGATAGATCCCCAGGTCGTGGTGGAGGTCATGGCGTCATCCTCTAACTGCGGCGGGTAATTAACACGCGTCAAATTAGCGCACAGGTGTGGCGCGCGCCACAGCGATCGCCGAACGAGACTGGTCAGCCCGTTGCGCGAAGAAGCTCACCGGGAGACATCGATCGGGTGTTCGCGCCCCGGAAAACCAGCAACGCGATGGTGCCGGCGATCACTGCGCAGATGGCCGCACCAGCGAACACCGCGTGCTCCTGGGGGATACCGGCCCCAGCGATGAGGTCGGAAAACTCTTGGCAGCGCGTCTTTCCGTTGCACACGTCCCGCGCGGCTGGCAGCGGGTTGTCCTCGAGGTAGGAGTAGTAGCGCCGCAGTCCGATGGCGGTGAGAGCGGAGATCCCTACCAGCATCCCCACCATCCGGGCCACCACGACCATGGCGCTGGAGACCCCGTGGACGGCGCTGCTCGTGCTGGCCAGGATCGCGGCATTGATCGGCGGGAGCGCCAAGCCGAACCCGAATCCACAGAGGATCAGGGCGACGTTGGAGGACGCTTGCTCAAGAGAGGCGATATCCCACTGCGTCATCAGGGCGAAGCCGACCGCGGAGCACGCCATGCCGGCAGCGGTCACCGGTCCGGCACCGAAGCGGCGGGTCAAGAAGCCCCCGATCACTGCTCCGACGGGCAGCGCCACCAGGAAGCGAACCAGGACCAGCGCCGCCAACAGTTGCGAGTCGCGGTGAACCGTGGTGCGAGCGAAGAGCGGGATGTCGACGACGGCCGCGATCAGGGCCGCCCCCATGAAGAAGGAGACAAGGATCGCTCCCCACGCGGGCATGGAGTTCAAGGTGCCCCGGGGAATGAGCGGAGCCTCGGCTCGGCGAAGGTGAACGACGAAGGCGAGCGAAGCGAGCAAGGCCCCCAGGAGGTACCACCAACCCTGATCGGCGAAAACCTGAATCTTGGGGTCGGCTGTGGCGAACGCCAAGATCACGCCACCGAGGGCTATGGCGAGGTACGTCGCCCCCAACAGGTCGGCTTCCCGGAGAGATCGACTCCAGTGGCGCAGATCGATCAGGGGCCGCCGGGCAGTGAAACAGCGAGCGACGAAGACCACGGCTGCGAGCATCGCGGTGACGCCGATCGGGGTGAGCCACCGACCACTGCCGACGAACGGGATGAACAGTTGCCCGTAGGTGAGGTCGCGCAGAAGCGAGGCGGGCCGGAGGAAAACCAGGGCTCCTGCTGTGAAGGTGATCAACAGCGCCAGGGCTCCGAGGACGTCGGGTTTCGAGGCAGGACTTCGTCCTTCCCCAACCAGCGAAGGGGAGCGCCGCTCACGCGGGACTGCGGCGATCGCCGCAGCAAGAACCAGACCCACGACGAGGTTGATCAGGAAGATCGTGCGCCAGGTGGAGAAGGCCAGGACCAGGGCGCCGAAGAAGGGGCCGATGACGCTGCCCGCCTCCTGCACCGCGGAGACGACTCCCAGCGGGACCGCGCGGCGATGGGGTGGGTAGAGGTCTGCCACGAGGGCCAACGTGGCCGGCACCAGCCCGCCACCTCCGACGCCTTGTAGGAAGCGGCCGGTGACCATGGAGGGCATGTCGTAGGCCACGGTGGTGATCAGCGACCCGAAGGCGAAGATCACCAGTGCGGCGATCAGCACCGGCACCCGCCCGTGCAGATCAGCGATGCGCCCGATCAGGGGCAACATCGCGACGTACCCCAGGAGGAAGCCGGAGATGATCGGGGCGGCGCGTTGCAGTTCCTCGGTCGAGACGCCGACCGAGCCCACCATCTCGGGCAAGGCAAGAACCACGACGTAGGTGTCGGCAGCAGCGAAAGCGACTGCCACCGCCGCGAGCGCCAGCAGCAGGCGCGGGGCCCTGGCTGCCTGCGTCACTGGTTCCTCATGGGGCGACGATGTCTTGCTTGATGCCGTAGTTTTCAAAGTCGACGGTGTAGGTGACCGGTCCGGCGTCGCCGTAGAAGTTGCCCGTGAGGACGGCTTCGCGGAGTTCACCGTCGGCGGTGATGGAGTACGTCGCCTCGAAGTCGCCCTCAGCGCTGGGGATGACGTTCTTGGCCGCGCTCTCGGGAAGATTCCCGGAGAACTCGGTGAGGACCTCGGAGTTGTTGTCGCCGCCCCGGATGGATTCGCCCTCCTCCACCTCGGTGGTGTCGGCAAGAAGCGAGGAGAGACCCGCATCGGTGCTCAACAGCTGGGCCGGATCGGGTGCGCCGTACTCGCCCGGGTTGACCTCTTGGTACCCACTGGTCAGCGGAATGACGGCGAAGACCTTGCCGTCCACCCCGATGACCGGGACGTTGACGGAGTTGCCCATCAGCAGCACCGTGATCGAACCCTCGAAAGCGAGCGGCGAGGTTGTGCCCACACCTTCGGCCTTCGTGATGCCAGTGACCCCATCGGGCAGGCTGTCGGCGCTCAGGGTGATCCGCACACCCGTGGTCTCGTCCAGCGTGGACTTGGCCAGGGCCAACACCTCTTCGGGACTCTGGTCCCCCGAGGCGGTCGCAGTGTCCCCGCCACTGCATGCGACAAGGGATGCGATGAGGAGTCCGGAGGTGAGGAGACCGGCGAATTCACGGGTTCGTGTCCGAGAAGAAGTTGCCATGATGTCAGCCTTCCACATCGCTGGGTGCCGCGAACTGGCTCCCGACCGGGCCGGCGCAGGCGGCGATGGCCTGATTCCCAGAGACTCCCGATCCGTCTCGCCGACCGGTGGCCTCGGGGAGATCGATGGGGGCGCCGCTCGCCGCACAGGCCCTGGCCGGGGCAGCGCCGGCCCATGCGAAGACCAACGTGTCCTCGCCCTTGAGGAATCGGTGGCAGCGCACTCCGCCTGTGGCGCGACCCTTGGGTGGGTACTCGGAGAAGGGTGTCACCTTCACTGCTCCCGGCTCGGTCCCCGGCAGCGCCGTGGAGGAGCCGGACGAAGTCACGACCACAGCACCGTCGGGCGCGTCCGGGTCCAGGGCGCCGAACCACAGCGCGAAGGCCCCGGCCCCGAGTTTCTGACCGGCGATGCCGCCTCCAGAACGACCCTGAGGCCGCACCATGGATGCGTTGAAGTGGAGGAGTTGGGCGTCGTTGCTGATGAAGGCCAGCGTCTCCTCACCGGTGCGCAGTTCGACGGCTCCGATGACCTCGTCGCCGTCCTTGAGGCTGATCACCTCCCACTCGTCACGGCTCAGAACCTCAGGGTTCACCCGTTTCACCACCCCTTGTCTCGTCCCAAGGGCCAGTCCGGGACCGTCCTCCGCCAGCGTGCACAGGCCGAGCGCGCGCTCGTCCTTGGCGAGGTCGAGCACCTCACTGAGTGGGAGACCCCCCTGAAGGTGGGGGTCGTTGGCCGAGGCAGGGAGGGTCGGGAGATCAAGCACCCCGATTCGCAGCACCCTGCCCGCCGAGGTGAGAACCCCGATGTCGGCCCGCGCAGTCGTGGCGATCGCGGAGACGACCACATCGTGGTTGCCTCGGTCTCCGCCGCTGCCGATCGGCGCGTCGGCTGCGGTGCGGGCCAGAAGTCCCCCTGCCGACATCAACGCAACGCACGGGTCGTCGGCCACCTCGACGGAGGCGGACGCGGCGGTGACCGCTGCAGACCCGGCCGAGGCCAGAAGGACCGTACGCCGCGGGGTGCCGAAAGTCTTCGCGACCTCGCCCAGCTCATCGGAAACGACCTGACGCAGCAAGTTGTCGTCGTTGAGGATCGCGTCCAGTCCTGCGATGGTCTCCTCGAGTTCGGCTTTTTGCTTGTCGAGTTCGAGCTTCGAGAACTTGGTCAAACGACGCAGAGCCATGTCGAGGATGTACTCGGCCTGGAGTTGGCTGAGGTCAAAGACGACCATCAGTCTTTCCTTGGCCTCCGCGGCGTTGTCGGAGGAGCGAATCAGCGCGATCACCTCGTCGATGTCGAGGATCGCGATCAGCAGGCCCTCGACGAGGTGAAGTTGGTCGGCGGCCTTCTTGCGACGGAAGGCTGAGCGGCGCCGGACGACCTCGAAGCGGTGCTTGAGGAAGACCTCCAGCATCTCCTTGAGGCTCAGGGTGCGGGGCTGGCCGTCGACCAGGGCGACATTGTTGATGCCGAAGCTGTCCTCCATCGGCGTCTGTCGGAACAGCTGCTCTAGGAGAGCTTCGGGGACAAAACCGTTCTTGATCTCGATCACCAGGCGGAGCCCGTGGCTTCGGTCGGTGAGGTCCTTCATGTCGCTGATGCCCTGGATCTTTTTGCCCTGCACGAGGGTCTTGATCCGCTCGATGACCTTCTCGGTGCCGACGCCGTAGGGCAGTTCGGTCACCACGATGGCCTTGCGGCGACCGACGGTCTCGATCCGCGTGGTGGCCCGCATCTTGAACACCCCGCGCCCAGTCTCATAGGCATCGCGGACCCCGTCGAGCCCCACGATCTTGCCGCCCGTGGGGAGATCCGGCCCGGGGATGAAGCGCATCAGGCCATCGACGTCGGTCTTGGGATGCTTGATCAGGTGACGTAGTGCTTGGACGACCTCGACGAGGTTGTGAGGCGCCATGTTGGTCGCCATCCCGACCGCGATGCCGGTGGTGCCGTTGACGACCATGTGGGGGATCGCCGCTGGCAGAACGGCGGGCTCGAACTCCCGACTGTCGTAGTTGGGTCGGAAGTCGACGGTGTCCTCATCGATGCCGGCCGTCATGGCTACGGCGGCCGGCGACATCCGGCACTCGGTGTATCGCATGGCGGCGGGGGAGTCGTCGAGGGAACCGAAGTTCCCGTGTCCGTCGATGGTGGGCACCCGCATCGCGAAGGACTGAGTCATCCGGACCAGGGCGTCGTAGATCGCCGAATCGCCGTGTGGGTGGAGTCGACCCATGACCTCGCCGACCACCCGGGCGCTTTTCACGTGGCCTCGGTCGGGGCGCAGGCCCATGTCGTTCATCGTGTAGAGAATTCGACGCTGCACCGGCTTCAAGCCATCACGGGCGTCCGGGAGGGCGCGGGAGTAGATGACCGAGTAGGCGTACTCGAGGAAGGATGAACGCATCTCCTCACCCACATCGATGTCGAGAATGTGCTCTTCGAAGTCGTCGGGGAGGGGCTGCGGAGTGGTGGTACGTCGGGCCATGTGCGCATTGTTGCGGGTCCACGCGCCACGATCCCGCCGGGCACGCCCGAAGATGCCATAAGGTCGGTCACGTGAGCGTCCCCGTGCAGGAACCCCCCTCTGCTCCACGCCATTGGGAGGCCGACGTCCTCCTTCGAGACGGTCGGGCGGCCCACATTCGGCCGATTCGTCCGGACGATGCGGAGTTGTTGGTCGACTTCTACTCGCGCGTCAGCGACGCCTCGAAGTACTACCGCTTCTTCTCTCCGATGCCGAACCTCTCGCCCCGCGACGTCACGCGCTTCACCCAGGTCGATCACGACCGGCGGGTGGCGTTGGTGCTGACCCTGCAAGGTCGGATGATCGCCGTTGGGCGCTACGAGGCTGCCCCCGAGCGGCCCACGGATCCCGACGACGACCGTGCTGAGGTCGCCTTCCTCGTCGAGGACCAGCACCACGGCCGTGGGATCGCGCAGGTCCTGCTCGAGCATCTGGCCCAGGCGGCCCGGGAGCGCGGGATCGCGCGCTTCGTAGCCGAGATCCTCCCGGACAACTCCCGGATGATCCACACCTTCCGGGACGCGGGCTATCGCCTGGTCAGCGGATATGAGGACGGGGTGATCGCCCTAGAGTTCCCGATTGACCCCACCGACACCGCGATCGGAGTTATGCGGGGACGCGAGCACCGCGCTGAGGCGGCCTCGATCGAACGGTTCTTCAACCCCCGGTCGATCGCCATCGTCGGAGCCTCGCGTCGTCAGGAAACCATCGGCCAGGTGCTGGTGCGCAACCTGGTCAACGGCGACTACACCGGTCGGATCTATGTCGTGAACCCCAGCGCGGATGCCGTGTCGGGGATGCCCGCCTACCGACGGGTCCAGGACGTTCCTGACAACGTCGACATCGCCATCGTCGCTGTGCCTGCCGAGTCGGTCTCCGAGGTGGTGCTCGACTGCGCGGCCAAGGGTGTGCACGGGCTGATCGTCATCTCCGCAGGCTTCGCGGAGACTGGCGAGGAGGGTCGACGTCGCCAGCGTCACCTCGTTGGCCTTTCGCGGTCCTACGGTCTGCGGCTGATCGGTCCGAACTGCCTCGGTGTCATCAATACCGATCCGGCGGTCTCGATGAACGCCTCGCTCTCCCGGGTGCTGCCACCGCGTGGTCGAGCCGGTTTCTTCTGCCAGTCCGGAGCCTTGGGCTCGGCGATCCTGGAGAAGGTGCAGAACCGTGGCCTCGGCCTGTCCAGCTTCATCTCCGCGGGGAACCGCGCCGACGTCTCCGGCAACGACCTTCTGCAGTACTGGGAGGAGGACGACTCCACGGAGGTCGTGCTGCTCTACCTGGAGTCGATCGGTAACCCGCGCAAGTTCTCGCGGATCGCCCGCCGGGTCTCGCTGCGCAAGCCAATCATTGCCGTACGTTCGGGAAGGACCACCCAGGGCGTTCCGATGGGCCATGCCGTACGCCGCATCGCCGCGCCCACCCAGGCCGTGGACGCGATGTTCCGTCAGGCCGGAGTGATCCAGGTGGACACGCTGGAGGAGATGTTCGACGTTGCCCAGTTGCTGGCCCACCAACCGTTGCCCCGCGGGCGACGGGTGGCCATCGTCGGCAACTCCGACGCCTTGGGTCTGCTTGCTGCCGATGCGGCAGCCGCTGTGGGGTTGGTGGTGAACCGTTCGGTCGCGCTCGGAGCCGAGGCGACCGCCGAGGACTTCGAGGATGCCCTCGACGAAGCGATCGACTCTCCCGAGGTCGACTCAGTCATCGCGGTCTACATCCCTCCGCTCAACGTCTCCGGCGAGGACGTGGCCAACGTGTTGGCCGCCGTCGGCGAGCAGTCGGACAAGCCTTTGGTCTCATCCTTCCTGGGTGCTGAAGGTGTTCCGGAGCTCCTGCGTGTTCCTGACGTCGCCGGATCGACCGCTGGTCGTGGTTCGGTGCCGTCCTACCCGGCCGTCGAGGCGGCGGTCCGAGCCCTGGCCCGTGTCGTCGAGTACGCCGTGTGGTTGCGGACCCCTGACGGGCCCCCGCTGGATCCGTCCGAGGTCGACACCGCCCGCGGACAGGCGTTGGTGGCTCCGCTGGCCGCGGCCAACCCGGACGGGGTCGACCTGAACCGTGAGCAGATCACCGAACTTCTCGCCGCCTACGGGATCGAGTTATGGCCGCTGAACCGGGTGTCCACCTTGGCCGAAGCCCAAGCTGCGGGGGAGGCGTTGGGCTGGGATGTGGTGCTGAAGGCATCCGCTGGCCACCTACGTAGCCGACCCGACATGGTCCACGTGATCCGCAACATCGGTTCCAGCGACGAGATGAATCTCGCGTGGGCGAACCTCGCCGAGATGCTCGTGGGGCCGGACTCCGGCGATCTAGTCGTGCAGAAGAACGCCCCGTCGGGACTGCCTATCGGCATCCGCAGCATCGAGGACCCGTTGTTCGGACCCGTGATCTCCTTCGGGATCTCCGGTCCGATCATCGAACTCCTCGAGGACAAGTCGTACCGAATCCCACCGCTGGGGGAGCGCGACGTCTCCTCCATGATCCGCGAGGTCAAGAGCGCCCCGATGCTGTTCGGCTACCGCGGTGCGGAGATGGTTGACGTCGACGAGGTCGAACGGCTGGTGAGCCGGGTGGCTCAACTCCAGAACGACCTGCCCCTGGTCAGCTCCCTGGAGTTGTCGCTGGTGCTGGCCGCCAGCGACGGTGCCGCGGTGCTCACAGCCTCCGCGCGCGTCGCCCCGGTGGCAGATGCTCGCTCCGACCTGTTCGTTCGCCGACTCCCCGATCAGGCCGGAGACACGATCCCCGACTGACGTGCCTGTGGCCCGACCTCTCGTGGATGGTCGGGCTGTGGGGCTTGGTGGTCAGGGTTCTTGTTCTTCGGGCTGTGGTGGTCGTCGGGTTCC
>CBDTZB010000050.1:0-9824 GCA_965364795.1 uncultured Nocardioides sp. | reverse complement strand
CCTCAAGTCCGGCGGTGACCTCCTCGGCGAGCTTGTAGACGTCGACCTGGGCCCGGCCACACGAGGGGCAGGACACGATCTCAAGACGACGCGGCTTGAGGTTCAGGGACTGCAGGATCTGCAGACCCACCTTGATCTCCTCAACCGGAGGAGCCGACAGGCTGACCCGGATGGTGTCTCCGATGCCTTGAGCGAGGAGGTGGCCGAAGGCCACCGACGACTTGATAGTGCCCTGAAACGCGGGTCCGGCCTCGGTCACGCCGAGGTGCAGCGGCCAGTCTCCCGCCGCAGCAAGCAACTCATAGGCGCGCACCATCACGACGGGGTCGTTGTGCTTCACCGAGATCTTGAAGTCCTGGAAGCCGTGCTCCTCGAAGAGCGACGCCTCCCAGACGGCGCTCTCGACCAGGGCCTCGGGCGTGGCCTTGCCGTACTTCTCCATGATCCGTTTGTCGAGGCTGCCGGCGTTCACGCCGATCCGGATCGAGGTGCCGCGGTCCTTTGCGGCCCGCGCGATCTCCTTGATCTGGTCATCGAACTTGCGGATGTTGCCGGGGTTGACTCGGACCGCGGCGCAACCGGCGTCGATGGCCGCGAAGACATACTTCGGCTGGAAGTGGATGTCAGCGATGACCGGGATCTGGGAGTGCTGGGCGATCTCCTTGAGCGCATCGGCGTCGTCCTGGCTCGGGCAAGCCACCCGCACGATGTCGCATCCGGTAGCGGTCAACTCAGCGATCTGCTGCAGCGTCGCGTTGACGTCCGAGGTCACCGTGGTCGTCATGGACTGCACCGAGATCGGAGACTCGCTGCCCACCCCCACGGAGCCGACCTTGATCTGGCGAGTCTTACGACGGGGGGCGAGCACCGGGGGTGGCGCTTCGGGCATGCCGAGGCTGATCGCAGTCATGCTCGCAAGGTTACTCGGGGCCCAGCGGCGACGGTCAGCCCGTCGCTCTCAGCCCGTCACCCGCAGCGGCACCACGAAGTCGGCCACGATCAGGACGACACCCATGATGAGCATGGCGGAGGCCATCACGTAGGCGATCGGCAGCAACTTGGCCGCGTCCACGTAGCCCGGGTCCGGGCGGCCTCGCAGGCGCGCCAGGCGGCGTCGGATGGCCTCCCACGAAGCGCTGGCGATGTGTCCGCCGTCCAACGGAAGCAGCGGCAGGAAGTTGAACATGCCGATGAAGAAGTTGAAGCTGGCGATCAGCGTGAGCAGGAAGATCGTCTTCTCCACGATCGGGAAGTCCTGGCTCGACACCGTCTCCCCTGCGAAGCGTCCGCCGCCCACGATGCTGACTGGGCTGTCCTGCGCACGGTCCTGGATCCCGACGATGGACTTGGCGACATCCCACACCTTGATGGGCAGCGTCGCGATCGCCTGCACGGTGTCGACGGCCATGTGGCCCATCTGCTCAGCCGTATAGAGCGGTCCACCCCGCTCCACGATCACGGCGGTCGTGGGGCTGACCCCGAGGAAGCCGACCTGGGTCAGGTTGAAGTCAGTTTGCGAGGTTGGCCGAGCCTGCACCGTCGTGCTGGTGGTGCCGGTCAGGGGCTGTCCGTCGCGGTCGTATCCAAGCACCGCGCTGCCGTTGTCGTTGGTGCGGATGAGTTCGCGAAGCTGGTCCCAGTCGTTGACGGCCACACCGTTGAACGTCGTGATGACATCCCCAGGAAGCAGACCCGCCTCGGCGGCTGGGGCGATGGGATCTGCGGGGGCGCACTCCCGACCGGACTCCTCGAAGGGCAGCACACACTGAGAGACGGTGTCCACGACCGGCTGGCCGGGCTCCGCCTCGAGCGACCGCTGGCCGTAAGTAGAGAAGACGATCAGGAAGAGGAAGAAGGCGATCGCAATGTTGACCGAAGGACCACCGGCCATCACGACAATCTTCTTCCAGGACGGCATCTTGTAGAACAGCCGGTCGGAATCCTCGGGGCCGATCAGCTCCCACTCTGCGGCCCGAGCATCCGAGATGAGCTGGGTGAACATGCCCGTGTTGGACTTGCGGATCTTGACCTGTTGGTTGCCCTGAGCGTCGTAGGTAACGTCCTCGGCCAGGTTCTCCGCACCGGGCGGCAACATGCCGACGATCTTGACGTAGCCACCGAGCGGGATGGCCTTGACGCCGTACTCGGTCTCGCCGACCTGCTTGCTCCAGACGGTAGGTCCGAAACCGATGAAGTATTGAGTGACCTTCCCGCCGAACTTCTTCGCGGGGATCATGTGACCGAGTTCGTGGAGACCGATAGATGCCAGGATCGCCACGACGAAGATGACGACACCCAGGGTGTAGTAGAGAACGCTCACTCCGGTTGTCCGATCAGTCGTGCCGTCTCGACGCGGGCCCAGGCGTCGGCGGCGAGGATGGTGTCCACAGTCAGGCCTACAGACGAGCCTACGTCGTGACTGGCAACTACGGCGGCGATCGTGTCAACGATGTCGACGAAGGCGAGCTGTCCCTGGCGGAAGGCCTCGACACACACCTCGTTGGCTGCGTTGTACACCGCCGGCGCTGTGCCCCCTCGCTCCCCTGCCTGGCGCGCCAAGGAGACCGCGGGGAACGCCTCATTGTCGAGTGGGAGGAACTCCCAGGTCTCGCGTCGGGTCCAGTTGACCGAGGGGGCAGCCCCGGGAACCCGGTCAGGCCAGGCGAGTCCTAGAGCGATCGGGATCATCATCGTCGGAGGACTGGCCTGGACGATGGTCGAGCCGTCCACGAACTCGACCATGGAGTGGACCACGCTGGTCGGGTGGACCACGACCTCGATCCGGTCGAACGGAACGCCGAAGAGTAGGTGCGCTTCGATCACCTCGAGCCCCTTGTTCACCAGCGTCGCCGAGTTGATAGTGATCACCGGACCCATGTCCCAGGTCGGGTGGTTCAAGGCCTCCTCAACGCTGACTTCGGCCAGTTCCTCGCGGGTCCGTCCGCGGAAGGGACCGCCCGAAGCAGTCAGAACCAGGCGCTCGACCTCAGTCGCCGTGCCGCTTCGCAAGCACTGGGCGATCGCGCTGTGCTCAGAGTCGACGGGCACGATCTGGTCGACGCCCGCGCGGTCGAGGACCAGGGGGCCACCCATGATCAACGACTCCTTGTTGGCCAGCGCCAACACGTTGCCCGCGTCTAGGGCGGCCAGCGTGGGTCGGAGCCCGACCGCCCCGGTGATCCCGTTAAGGACCACGTCGCAGCCCTTCCCAGCGGCCTCCACCGACGCCTCCTCCCCCAGGCCGGAGTACGCCGGAGAGAATTCGGCGACCTGAGCTTCGAAGAGGTCCGGGTTGCTGCCGCCCGCCGTCAGCCCGACCACCCGGAACCGGTCGGGGTTCGCGCGCACCAGGTCGAGGGCCTGGGTCCCGATGGAGCCGGTCGATCCGAGGATGACAACGTTCTTGGGGCGTGCGGGGTCTGCGGTTTCTCTGCGGCTCACCACGTCAGTCTGACAGGCGACAGGAGATCCATGGAGATGGTCTCCTCGCGTACAACATCCCGGATATTCACGAGCAATCCATAGGCAGGGCACCGCTCCGCCGCTAGGTTGCGCCTATGACGTTCGACACCATCATCCGATCCGCCCGCTGGTTCGACGGGACCGGAGGCCCTTCGGGCTTACGTCACCTGGGCCTGAACGACGGGCGGGTCACGGCAGTCAGCGCCGATCCGCTCGATGAGACCGGATGCGCCGAGGTCATCGACGCCGCTGACAAGTGGGTGCTCCCCGGCCTCGTGGATATCCACACCCACTACGACGTCGAGGTTCTCCGTGGGCCGGACCTGAGCGAATCAGTGCGTCACGGGGTGACCACCATCTTCCTCGGGTCCTGTTCCCTGTCCACCGTTCATGTGGACCCGGTCGACGCCGGTGATCTCTTCGGTCGGGTCGAGGCCATTCCCCGCCAGCACGTCATCGGCGCGCTGGAGGAGGGCAAGACCTGGACCAACGCCCAGGAGTACGTCGCGGCGCTCGAGGCGCTTCCGCTCGGGCCCAACCTGGCCGCGTTCATCGGGCACTCCGACATGAGGGCCGCCACGATGGGGCTGGACCGCGCGACTCGCAAGGAGGTCCGCCCCTCCCGTGCCGAGCAGGTCGCCATGGAGCGACTGCTCACCGAGGCGCTCGACGCCGGCTTCATCGGGATGTCTGCCCAGCAACTGCTGTTTGACAAGCTCGACGGGGACCTGTGCCGCTCACGCACGCTGCCTTCGACGTACGCCAAGGGCAAAGAGATGAAGGGGTTGCGCCGCATCCTTCGCCGGCGCGAACGCACCCTCCAGGCCGGCCCGGATGCCAGTCACCCGCACACCATCCTGATCCAGGCCCTCGGTTCTATCGGGCTGAACCGCAAGCCGCTGAAGACCAGTCTGCTGTCGGCGGCCGACATCAAGGCGATTCCGTTCGTCATCTACCTGATGCGCGGTCTGGCCAAGGTGGTCAACACCCTGGGCGGCAACTTCCGTTGGCAGCACCTCCCGGTCCCGTTCGAGGTCTACGCCGACGGCATCGATCTGGTCATCTTCGAGGAGTTCGGCTCCGGCGCCTCCGCCCTGCACCTCCAGGAAAAACTGGCTCGCGACGAGCTCATGGCCGATCCGGCGTACCGGGCACGTTTCCGCAAGGAGTACGAGTCGAAATATGGACCCCGCGTGTGGCATCGCGACTTCTTCGACGCCGAGATTGTGGCCTGCCCCGACGACAGCGTCATCGGCAAGTCCTTCGGCCAGGTCGGCGAAGAACGAGGCGGCGCCCACCCGGTTGATGCCTTCCTTGACCTTGTCCTTGAGCACGGCACCGACATCCGGTGGCGGACCACCATCTCCAACCATCGCCCTGCGTTGCTGAAGAAGATGGCCCAGGAGGAGGGCATCCAGATGGGCTTCTCCGACGCCGGAGCCCACCTGCGCAACATGGCCTTCTACAACTTCGGTCTGCGCCTGCTCAAGCACGTTCACGACGCCGAGCAGGCCGGCAAGCCCTTCTTGTCGATGGAGCAGGCGGTCCACCGGCTCACCGGCGAACTGGCCGATTGGTACTCCCTCGACGCCGGCCACCTTCGGGTCGGCGACCGCGCCGACCTGCTCATTGTCGATCCCGCCCACCTCGACGACTCCTTGACCGAGTACGCCGAAAGCCCAGTCGCGCAGTACGACGGGCTCTCCCGCATGGTGAATCGCAACGACGCCACCGTGCCGCTGGTCATGGTCGGCGGCCGGCCGGTCTGGCGCGACGGCCAGCCGACCGAGGTGTTGGGTCGGGAGCGGACCGGCCAGTTCCTGAGGGCAGCCGAGAAGGCGACAAGCGTCCCGCGGTGCCTTCGCGACGCGGCAACCGACCAGCAGGATGGCTCCTCCCTGACGGTGTGACCTGACTCTCAGCCTAGGTCGCTTCGGAATGCTCGAGGGGGTGCGCCGGTTGGGGCAGATAGTCCAATCGTCAATCACATTTTGAGGTCACCACATGTCGCGCGCATTCAACCCCGTCAAGATCGGCGCCTGGAATCTCCCGCAGTCCTTCGTCATGGCCCCGCTGACGCGCAACCGCGCCGGCGCCGAGAACGCCCCCACCGAACTCAACGCCACCTACTACGCCCAGCGCGCCAGCGCCGGACTCATCATCACCGAAGGAACCGCCCCGACCCAGGTGGGTCAGGGGTACCTCAACGTCCCCGGTCTCTACACCGACGCCCAGATCGCAGGCTGGAAGCTCGTCGCTGACGCGGTGCACGCTGAGAACGGCACGATCGTCGCCCAGATCATGCACGCGGGGCGCATCGCTCACACCGACAACAAGGGTGGCGTCGAGACGATCGCCCCGAGCGCCGTGCAGGTGCCGGGCGACATGGTCACCGCCGAAGGCCCCAAGCCGCACGACGTACCCCGCGCCCTGGAGACCGCCGAGATCGCGTCGGTAGTTACCGACTACGTTGTGGCGGCTCGCAACGCCATCGCAGCCGGTCTGGACGGGGTCGAGGTCCACGCGGCCAACGGCTACCTGGCTCACCAGTTCCTCGACCCGACGGTGAACCTCCGCGACGACGAGTACGGCGGCACCCCCGAGAAGCGGGCCCGCTTCGTGATCGAGGTCGTGCGCGCAGTAGCCGAAGCCATCGGCGCCGACCGCGTCGGTCTGCGGATCTCGCCGGCTCACGCGTTCAACGGGATCGGCGAGAAGCCGGGCGACGACCTCGATGCGACCTACCAGGCACTCATCAACGGAGTCGCGGACCTGGGTCTGGCCTACCTCAGCATTCTGGGAGACCCCTCCTCGAAGTTGAACGCCGACCTGCGCAGCCGCTTCGGGGGTTCGATCCTGTTCAACACCGGGTTCTCCGACGTCACCGATCTGGCCTCCATCGAGCAACTGCTCGAGGACGGCGCCGGAGACGCGATCGTCGTGGGTCGTCAGTTCATCTCCAACCCCGACCTGCCGCACCGTCTGCGTCAGGGCAGCGAGTTGAACGATCTGGACGGTGAGCACATCTACGGTGGCGATGGTGTCGGTTACACCGACTACCCCACGCTGGACGCGGCCTCCTAGGTCCTCACGAACGTCCATCTCGTCCCGCCCGGTCGGACCCCGACCCGGATGCTTCCGCAGCATCCGGGTCGGGCTCATTTCGCGGTACGCCACTTGAGAGCATCAATCCATGGATGAACTTTGGTACGCCTCCTACGGCAGCAACCTGGACGCCGACCGGCTGGCCTGTTACGTCGCCGGCGGGACTCCCGTTGGCGCTCGACGTAGCTACCCCGGTGCCCGGGATCGCACGCTGCCGAATCAGAGCCGGCCCGTGGATCTCCCCGGCTCGGTGTACTTCGCTTGGGAGTCCCCCACCTGGGGCGGCGGCGTCGCCTTCTACGATCCCGAACGCCCCGGAACCGCAGTCGGCCGAGCCTACCGGCTCACCGTCAGCCAGTTCTCCGATGTTGCGGCCCAGGAGATGGGGCGAGCTCCTGGCGTGGATCTCGATCTGTCAGACCTCTTCGCCGAGGGCGTTCATGCCCTGGGGCCTGGGCACTACGAGACCCTGCACGTGGTGGGTGAGATCGAGGACCTACCGATGGTGACCTTCACCGCTGCCTGGACCGGGCAGGAGATCCCCTTCAACGCCCCCTCCGCGGCGTACCTCGCAACGATGGCCCGCGGGCTGCAATCCGGACATGGCTGGGACCACGCACGGTGCGTGGATTATCTGCTGGCTCGTGAGGGCATCGGGGCCTGGAATCGAGACGACCTACTCGTCGCCATCACCGACGTCAGCCCTGAACTGAGGTGACCTGATGCCCGCCCAGGCAACGTCGGATCTGGCACGATCGACTCATGAGGAAACAGGCGCTCGTCCGCAGGCCCGGACCCCGCGTAGCCGAAGGGCTGCTCACCCATCTCGACCGGGTCCCGGTCGACCCCGCTCTGGCGCTTGAACAGTGGCAGGGATACGTCGCGGCCCTGCGTGCGGAGGGCTGGGACCTCGTCGAGGTCGACCCCGTCGACGACTGCCCCGATGCGGTCTTCGTAGAGGACTCCGTGGTCGTACATCGCGACCTCGCAGTCATCACCCTCCCCGGCGCACCCGAACGGCAGGCAGAGATCGAGGGCACCGAACGCGCCCTGACCGATCTCGGCTACCGGATTGCGCGCATCCAGGCCCCCGGAACGCTCGACGGGGGTGACGTCCTGAAGATCGGCGACACCGCCTACGTGGGCGTCGGTGGTCGCACCAACCTGGACGGGGTCGGCCAGCTGCGGAACCACCTGGCCAGTGTGGGCCTGAAGGTGATCGACGTCCCGTTGACCAAGGTCCTGCATCTGAAGTCAGCAGTGACCGCCCTGCCCGACGGCACCGTCGTCGGATTCCGCCCACTGGTCGATGATCCGACGATCTGGGACGAATTCCTCGATGTCCCTGAGGAGGGCGGATCGCACGTCGTCCTGCTGGACGAGAACACGGTGTTGATGGCCACCAGCGCCCCGAAGACGGCTGCCCTCTACGAGGCGCGGGGCCTCCGGGTGGTCGCCGTCGATATGTCGGAGTTCGAGAAACTCGAGGGCTGCGTGACCTGCCTGTCGGTGCGCCTGCGCGGCTAACCCAGCCCCCCCTAGAAAGACCACAGGAAAACCCGTTGCACCCGCCGGTCCTGTCCCCCAGGCTTGCTGAAGAACGTGCATCCACCCGGTGCACCCGACGAGGGGAGCGTGACATGTCCATGGCTATCGGTTTGCCATCAAAGACCACCGTCGTCTCGTCCAGGAGCGCCCCTTCCGATGTCTCACAAACCCTCGCACTTCTCCGCTGACAGCACACCCGACCCCACCTTCGTCTTCGACTTCAAGGCCTGCGACGACCTCACCGACGGCCAGCGCTGGTCGACCTGGCTCGACGTCGAGCCGCTCTGTCGTGGCCCGCAACCGCGTCCCGCCTGGGTCGTCACCTCGCAGGGCGCGATCGACACCGAGCTCGGCGTGCTGAAGACCGGCAAAGAAGCCGACGTCTTCCTCATCGAGCGAGCCGATCCCCTGGCCCCTGACCGAGCCGTGGTGATGGCCGCCAAGCGCTACCGCGACACCGAACACCGGACCTTCCACCGGTCCGCCGCCTACATCGAGGGCCGCAGCATGAGGCGGTCCCGGGACGAACGAGCGCTCAAGCGGAAGAGCACGTTCGGCAAGTTGGTGGCCCAGAGTGAGTGGGCCAACTCGGAGTGGACCGCGTTGGTCCGTTTCTGGAACGCGGGGTTGCCGGTGCCCTACCCGGTACAGATCGACGGCACCGAGATCCTCATGGAGTGGGTGACCCACGACGGTGAGACCGCGCCTCGTCTCGCGCAGACGCGACCAGCGCCGGACCTCCTTCGGTGCTACTTCAAGCAGGTCAGAGACGCGATGGCGACGATGGTGCAGCACGGGGTGGTGCACGGTGACCTCTCGGCGTACAACATCCTCGCCGCAGGTGACCGTCTGGTGATCATCGATCTTCCCCAGATCGTCGACCTGGTCGGCAACGCTGCTGGCTTCGACTTCCTGATGCGCGACTGCACCAACCTGTGTGCGTGGTTCAGGCAGAAGGGCCTGAGCGATGCCGACGAGCAGGAACTCTTCGCCTCGTTGCTGGCCCACGCTTTCTAACCTCGGTTGCCCAACGACTCTGTCGCATACCGAACTACTGACACAAAGGCCCAGATCCTTCAGTATTCGCCCCAAATCGGACCTTTCGGTCGTGTTGTGTCAGTACTTTGGTTGGCTCGTGCCACGGACGAGTGGATGAACAGGGGAGCGGAATGAAACGCAAACGCGGTGGCGTCGTCGACGTGACCTCTCTCGAGGAGTTCGACCGCCGGGTCGCGCTAGGCGCTCGCCAGCTGTCGGGTTGGCGGATCGATGGAGTCGACCTCCGAGAGCGTGGCGAGGCCCTGCACACGATCGACGCGCGCGACGCGCTCTTCGTGGGCTGCGATCTGCCGGAGCCAGCCGCGACAAAGCTCCAGCAAGAAGGAGCCCTGGTGCTCCCGCACACCCGGTCGACCCCGATCAGCATCGACCGGACCGAGCTTTATACGCCTGCTGATCTGTACGACGCCACCACCTACGACCGGACCTACGACGCGCGCGTCTATGCCTGGAGCGAGCCGTCGGTCGCCGACTCGGATGCCAGCACTGAGCGGATGCGTCTCCAGGCACTGCACGACCACGCTATCGACCGGGCTTTACTCGCGTGGACCCAGAGTCGCCAGATGCTCGGGGTGATGGGCGGACACGCGCTACGACGCGGCGAGGTTCCGTACGCCGAGGGCGCCCGGCTCGGCCAGCGCCTCGGCGCG
>CBDTZB010000049.1:0-9836 GCA_965364795.1 uncultured Nocardioides sp. | reverse complement strand
CGGAGTCGCCGTCCGCGTGAGCATCGCCACTGCTGTTTCGCTCCTCGAGGTCAGCAAGGAGAGAGCGCAACTCTGAGCGCAGGAAGTCGCGCGTCGCGACCTCCCCGACGGCGATGCGGAGTGAGGCCACCTCGCGGGAAAGGAACTCCATATCGGCATGGGCGCGGGCGTTCGCCTGGCGGTCCTGCTCGGCGACGACCTTGTCTCTGGTCTCCTGCCGGTTCTGCGCGAGAAGGATCAGCGGAGCGGCGTACGACGCCTGGAGACTCAGGATCAGGGTCAGGAAGATGAAGGGGTAGACGTCCCATTGGGCTTCGCTGGGCGCTACGGCGTTCCAGACGATCCACACCGTCACCACCAGCGTCATGTAGATCAAGAACGTGGCAGTTCCCATGAACCGGGCGAACTGCTCGGCGAAGATCCCGAAGGTGTCCGGCCGCAGATCGGGTCGCTTCACCAAGGACCGCTTGGTGTCGGCCGGCGTGTCCAGACGGCTGCGCTGGGACCGGGAGGGATGCGGGGACCGCGAACCCGGAGAATTCTCAGCCACGGATATCACCTGGTCTCTTGGTCTTGTCCCGCCAGTTGTCCGGGAGCATGTGGTCCAACAGGTCGTCCACGGTGACCGCTCCAAGGAGGAGCCCCGCCTCGTCGACCACCGGCGCGGCAACGAGGTTGTAGGTCGCGAGGTGCGCCGCCACCTCCTCGATGGTGGATTCGGGTCGCAGGTTCTCCATGGAGGTGTCCATGGCCCCGGCGACCAGGGTGGACGGGGGCTCGCGAAGAAGTCGCTGGATGTGGGCCACCCCCAGGAACTTCCCGGTGGGGGTCTCCAGCGGCGGTCGGCAGATGTAGACCAGGGCCGCCAGCGACGGGGTGAACTCGGCCCGGCGAACCTGGGCGAGGGCCTCGGCGATGGTGGCGTCCGGTCCCAGCACGACCGGTTCGGGCGTCATCATGGCGCCGGCGGTGTCCTCGACGTAGGACATCATCCGACGGATGTCTTCGGCCTCTTCGGGCTCCATGAGGTCCAACAACAACTCGGCGGTCTCCGGGGGCAGGTCCGCCACCAGGTCGGCCGCGTCGTCGGGGGACATCTCCTCGAGAACGTCGGCGGCGCGTTCGGTGTCGAGATGGCCCAGGATCTCGACCTGGTCCTCCTCGGTCATCTCCTCGAGGACGGCGGCCAGACGCTCGTCGTTCAGTGCCGCGGCGACGGCGATCCGCCGGGACAGGGGGAGGTCGTGCAGCATGCTGGCGGCGTCGGCGTTGCGCATGTCGTTCAGGGCTCCCACGAGGTGGGTGGCTCCCTGCGTGTCCTCGGGCCGCATGAGGCCGGTGATGTCCCGCCACTCAGCCACATGGGTCTGGCCCTTGCGGCGGAACCCGCGTGAGGGCTCCTGAATGGCGACGCGACTGATCACCCAGTCGCGGTTGCGAGCCTGCTCCATGGCCACGTCGTAGACGTCTCCGGTGACCCCTGACTGCCGGATAGTGACGGTCCGGTCGAGCATCTGGCCGATCACCAGGGTCTCGGTGGAGCGTTGTTCGAAGCGCCGCATGTTCAACAATCCGGTGGTGTAGACCTGTCCGCTGTCGATGTTGGTCACCCGGGTCATCGGGACGAAGATGCGGCGGCGGCCGAAGAACTCGCTGACCAGGCCCAAGACCCGCGGTTGGCTCGATTCGTTGCGTACGGCGACCACGACGTCGCGCACCTTGCCGACCTGGTCGCCCTGCGGGTCGAAAATAGGCAAACCCACCAAACGGGCGATGAAGACGCGGATCGGTGTGCTGGCCACGGCCCTAAACTAGCCGTCGAAGGCGTCAGGTCGGGTCCCCTGGCACGATGTCGCCTGTGAGTGTCGTCCTACATGTGGGTCTGCCCAAGACCGGAACGACTTATTTGCAGGGCATTCTCGCGTCCAACCGCGACCTGATGCGGACCCGCGGGGTGCTCTACCCGTTCGTTCGTGCTGGCGCGCATTTTCAGGGCGCGGTGGAGATTCGGGGGAGTGCGGCCAAGTTCGGGCTGGACCCCACAGAGATCAGCGGCACCTGGGATGCGTTGTGTGAGGAGGCGCGCGCCTTCGAGGGGACGACGATCCTGAGCCACGAGGTGCTCGCTGGCGCGACCCCGGATCAGATCGCCACAGCGCTGGAGCCGTTGTCGGGTCTAGAGGTCCGCGTCGTGGTGACGACCCGGGACCTGGGACGTCAGGCCACGGCGCACTGGCAGGAAGAGGTCAAACTCGGCCACACCGGTTCTTTCGCCGACTTCGAAAGCAATCAGCTCAGGGCCGACACCGGTCGAGATCTCGGGCCGGACGCGGGCGGGAGTCGACCGCATTTCTGGCACGCCCAAGACGCAGTGCACGCGCTGGCGCGGTGGACCCGGTCGCTGGGGCCATCGGCCGGGCACCTCGTCATCGCCCCCTGGCCGGGAACGGAACCGCTGGAGTTGTGGCGCCGCTTTTGCGCTGCCGCAGCGATCGATGGCGAGGGAGTCGAGGTGCCGGAAGCCGGCGCCAACGTGTCGCTGGCAGGACCGGACATCGCTCTGCTTCGGGAGGTGAATCGGCGCGTCGGGGACAGTCTCGATCGGGCACAACGCCTCCGAATCGTGAAACGTGATTGGGCGGAGGGGGAGTTGGCTGCGCGCCCAGGGGCGCGACCTCTGGCCCCCCACAGCCTCGCTCCGCTTCTGAGCGAGGTGACCGCCGGCTGGGTTGAGGAGATCCAGCAAGCTGGGTATGTCGTTCACGGGGACCTCGGCGAATGGGCGCCGATCACCGGAACCCCCACCGACCCGCACCCCGATGTGGCGTCCCGCCGAGAGGACGACGCTGCGGAACTGGCCCGAGCCTTCATCGCCCGCGGAGCACCCCGACCGACGTGGCGCGAGTGGCTTCGAGGGCGTTGGAACTGAAATCGGCGTACTGTGGAGGGCATGAATCAGCGCAGCGGTGGCCGCCCGTCCCTCGTCCCAAGACTTCTCGCTGGTCTCGTGGCGGTGGGTCTCCTGCTCAGCGCCTGCGGAAGTTCCGACGGAGTGAGCGCGTCGGACGACCCCTCGAGCGCAGTCCCCTCCGAATCCCCCTCCGAATCGGTGTCGGCGTCACCCGAGGACACCGAGGGCCCCACGGACACCGCGACGACGACCGAACCTCAGTGCGAGCAGGTGTGGGTGGCCGATCAGCCCATGCCCAATGGCTACAAGGGTTGCTATGAAGGTGAGACCTTCGTCAAGGTGCAGTCCCAGCGGTGTGCGTTCGGCGCCAAGTTGTACACCCACGCTGAGCGCTTCTACGCCGCGCAGTTCAAGCAGATCAACGAGACTGACGGTCTGTCCGACAGTGAGGCCTACCAGAAGGCCCGCACCCAGTGCAGCGGATAGCCTCGCCCATTCGGGTGACATCCTTGGCGACGGCAGGATTGAAGCCGGAGAATGGGGTAGTGGCTGTTAGGCTTTTCGGACGCGGAGGACTTGCATCAATGCCCTCCTCGTTCGCTGTTCCCAGTTCTTGCTAGTCGGGAGCGGCACCCATGGCAATCAACACGGGGAGTGACCCAGGCGTGCGACGCATCAGCATGATCACAGCAATATCTTCCACCGCGCTTCTGATCGGTGGACTCCTTGGTGCCGGTCCCTCCACGGCCGCGCCGGTCGACTCCCTCACCGTGGGCGCGTCGGTCGGAGTCGCTCAGGCAGTGCCTTTTGCGGCCAAGCCCAAGCCGGCTCCGCTCTCGTACACCCCGCCCAAGGGCGTGCGGTCCAACAACCCACTCTGCAGCTCGCGCCCCGCGATCCGCAACCACCTCATCAACACCATCAAGTCGGTGCCGGGTCGCGAGAAGATTCGGATGGCGAGTTGGAACATCAAGAGCCGCGACATCCAGAACGCACTGGTCGAAGCGCACCGACGAGGTGTCTCCGTGCGGATCCTGATCGACCGCGGCAACGCCAACAAGACCAAGCCCAACCCCGGTTTCGAATGGGTCAAGCGAGAGCTGCGCAAGGGGCAGAACAACCGTCGCGGGTCCATGAAGAGTTACGCCCGCAAGTGTTCTAGTTCGTGCCGCTACCCCGGTGGCATCATGCACACCAAGTTTTTCCTCTTCAGCCAGGCCGGACGCGCCAACAAGGTGGTGATGTACGGCTCCTACAACGCCACCGACCTCGCCGCCCACTCGCAGTGGAACGACATGTTCACCACTCGCGGCAAGGGGAACATCTACAAGGAGTTCAACGGAATCTTCGAGCAGATGGTCAAGGACAAGCGCTATAAGCGTCCCTACCGGACCTACCAGCACGGTTCCTACACGTCGTACTTCTACCCCTACCGGGGGCAGGGCACCAACGGCGATCCGTTGCTGCGAGAGCTGAACAGCATCCGCTGCAAGGGCGCTACCGGCGGCACCGGCACCAACGGCCGCACCAAGATCCGGATCGCCCAGACCTCGATGCACGGTCAGCGTGGGAATGCGGTCGCACAGAAGTTGCGCAGCCTCTACCAGAACGGCTGCGACGTCAAGATCGTCTACGCCGTCTTCGGCAACAACGTGCTCAGCACCCTGCGTCGCACCTCGCGGGGTCCCGTGCCGATGCGCCACATCACCCAGGACTTTGACTACGACGGGGTCTACGACAAGTACCTCCACATGAAGTCGATGTCCGTCAGCGGTGTCTACAACGGTCGCAGCGACGTCAATGTCACCTGGAACGGCACCGCCAACTACACCGGGGTGGCGCTGGCCAGCGACGAGATCGTGATGCGGATCTTCGGTGAGAACATCGCCCGGTCTTACGCCGACTGGGTCGACTTCCTCTACGCCAACCCGCCGGGCTACAACCAGCGCTCGCGCATGGCTCTGGCCGCAGCGATCGCCAACGGGGTCGACCCGTACTCCAAGATCGAGGTCGACTGAACCGCGCCGCGTCCGCTGACCGGCGTGCCTTGATCGGCACGCTGGCGGCGGTGGGCGTGCTGATCCTGATCGTGGTCGCGGCCAGCGTGCTGCGTTCGGGGGCGGATGAGTCCGCTGAGCCGATTCCGGTTCCAGGCTTCACCCCGGCCACCATCTCGGCTCTACCCGGGGAGGGGACCAGCCGCGCCGAGATCGATCAGCTCAGCCCTCAGGAGATTGCGGGGGCCGCGTTGGATGACCGGGGGAAGGTGTCGAAGCGAGCTGGCGCCAACATCCCCAAGGGGGCCCAGAGCCTCGCCCGCCAGGCTGAAGGCCTGGCCGGGAGCCAACCTTTCGACTTCGTGTTGACCAGTTTCAACGTGCTTGGCAGCCAGCACACACGTGCGGGAAAGAACGCCCAGCGTTTCGCGTCAGGTCAGGCGCGGGCTCGGGCAGCGGGGTCGCTGATTGCGTCGTATGGCTCGTCAGTCGTGGGCATGCAGGAGCTTCAACGCGACCAACTCGCCGTCCTCGCCGCCATGGCCGGTGACCGGTGGGAGTTCTACCCGGGCACGGCGCTGGGTGGACCCGGGGTGCCGCAGTCGCTGATGTGGGACACCGCGGTGTGGGAGCCGACCTTCACCGGCACCATCACCATCCCCTTCATGGGGACCACCCGACCCCAACCGATCGTGCGTCTGCGTCATCAGGGGACGAATCGGGAGATTTATGTCCTGAATGTCCATAACTCGCCTCGGGACCGGCAGGGTCGGGAGAACGAGCGAGACAAGGCGGAGCAGATCGAGATCGCCGCCGTCCAAGAACTGCGCAAGGACAAGATCCCGGTCTTTGTGATCGGTGACTTCAACGAGAAGGCCGACGCCTTCTGCGCTTTTGTCGGCAAGGCCGGGCTACAGGCCGCCCAGGGGGGACTCGCCGATGGTGGCGGCTGCAGGCCGCCAGCTGCCATGCGGGTCGACTGGTTGTTCGGGACCAGGGACATCACGTTCTCCGACTTCCGCTTCGATATCAGCCCGACGGTTCGCCGGATCACCGACCACGCGGTCCTCACCGCGACGGTCTCGGTTCCGTAGCGAGATACCCCGACAACGCACCGGTCTGCACCAAGGAGCGCCAGCGACTGTGCGTCAGGCCGGGGATTCCCCCGGCCACCGACGTGGCCGACCAAACGTGGCACCTCAGCCGCAGCGAACGTCGCCTGGCGCGGCGATACCTCGACGCCTACGTGTGGTTCGGACGCCCCTGGTTATACGACCAGAATTCGCCGTTCGTGATGTCGCGGGCGAAGAAACTCGTGCCATCCACGCCGTTTCAGTAGCCAGTCTCTGACCCCACGGGTCCCATTGCCGTAACCTGCCTGCTCGTGAGTGCGGGAGAGGTGCGGGTCGACGACGAGGGATTGCACTTCGCCGACGGTTTTCACGGCAACGGTGATGTCTACTTCGACGAACACCACGCGTGGTCGTTCAGCGCAGAGACCGACGAGGGCGGTCCGGTCTCCCACGTCCGGTGGCCCAAGCGGATGGTGCGGTGGCTCAACGGAACCGCCGACGTCCAGATCCGCCACGACGACGACCTACTCTTCGAAGGCCGCGTTGTCTTCGGGGACGGGGAAGGCCGGGTCCGCTTCGTCGACAAGGCCGGCATCCCGGTGATGATCGACAAGTGGGGCCTACTGCAACGGCCCTTCTCCGGCCGCGACTCAGGCGTGGTCGACCAGATGGTTGAGGTCACCACCCGGATCCTGGATGTGATGGAGACCGAGTGTGGGGTGGAGGGCTGGATCGCCTTCGGCACCCTGCTGGGCGCTGCGCGCGAGGGAGGCGTCATCGGCCACGACTCCGACATCGACTTGGCCTACCTCAGCGAGCAGCCGACCCCAGCCGCGATGGCCAAGGAACTCTTCGATATCTCCCGCGCCCTGCGTCGCCACGGCATGACGGTGCTCAACAAGTCTGGTGCCTTCATCACGATCGTCTTCGCTTCCCCGGACGGCGCGATGGCCAGCATCGACGTCTACACGTGCTTCTACATCGAGGACCGGCTACACGAAACCGCCACCGTGCGCCAGGTGGTGCCCCGATCGGCGATCGTTCCCCTGATTGAGATGGAGTTCGAAGGCCAATCGTTGCCAGCTCCGGCCGATCCGGACGCGATGCTTGCGGTCTCTTACGGTCCCGGGTGGCGGGTGCCGGACCCGTCCTTCAAACA
The DNA here is from genome assembly GCA_965364795.1 of uncultured Nocardioides sp. Classification (GTDB taxonomy): domain Bacteria; phylum Actinomycetota; class Actinomycetes; order Propionibacteriales; family Nocardioidaceae; genus Nocardioides. The sequence goes on along the minus strand of CBDTZB010000049.1, from coordinate 2,696 downwards.
CGAGCCGGGCCCGGAGATCGTCGAACGCTTCGACGGATGGTTCTCCTCGCTCATGCGCCAGCGCCGTGATTGGGAACGCTTCCTCGCCGACCAGGTGCAGGCTGGAGAGCTGAGGCACTCAGACTTCGCGGACCTGGCCGCCCAGCACCTGCCCGCTGAGGCCAGGGTGATCGATGTTGGTGCGGGCACCGGGCAGGACTCTCTGCGCCTGGCCCGACTCGGCTGGAACGTCGTGGGGCTCGACTATGCCCGACAGAGCCTGCGGGCCCCCAAGCGAACCGCTCGGTCGGAAGGCCTGAGCGCCAAGTTCGATCACATGAATCTCTACGATCTGCGTGACGTCATGACCCGCGCGGCCCTGATCTCCCGCGGCAACCGCGAACCCGCGGTGTATGCGCGGGAGGTGCTGGAAACACTCGATCCGGACGGGCTCGAGAACTTCTGGCGCTTCGTGACCATCGTGCTGCGCGGCGGCGGGCGGCTCGTCATCGAGAGTTGGGCCCGGTCACCCGCCGACTCTGCCGCCCACCGCGCTGAAGTCGGCGGCGGTCGACTGCGCCCCCTCGACCCTCAGTCCGCAGAGGAGGCCGTGACCCGGGCCGGCGGAGTGATCGACCTGCGGGAGGGCTTCGCCGCCGCTTCCGCTGCGGTCACCGGCGGCCCCGAGGCGCGGTGGAGGATGATGGCAACGTTCCCCGGAATCGGACTGATGCGCGACCACGAAGGAGATGACGAGGAGTGACCACACGGGTCTATCTACACGTTGGTGCCCCCAAGTCCGGCACGACATACCTCCAGCGGGTGCTCGAGGCGAACCGGGATCGGCTGGGTCAGAACGGTGTCCTGGTGGTGGGGGAGACCCACCTCGATCGCATCCACGCCGCCATGGTGGTCCGTGAGGATCCTCGACTCGAGAAGCTGCCGCCGCGCGCCTCGCAGGCGTGGACCCGTTTGGTCGAGGAGATCAACCAGTGGTCCGGTGATGTGGCCATCGTCAGCTACGAACTGTTCGCCGGAGCCAGTGCCGATCAGGTGGCCGCCGCGCTCTCGGATCTTGACGGCCTCGAGGTGCACGTCGTGATCACCGCCCGCGATCTCGGCCTAGCGGTCCCCTCGGCGTGGCAGGAGCGATTGAAGTTCGCCCTCACCACGCCGCTGGAGAAGTGGCGTCCACGCCCCGAGTCAGCCGGAGTGCGCGTCGAATGGGGCTGGCGCACGCTGGACCCCTCCGGGGTGGCGGCCAGGTGGGGCCGAGACCTGCCGGCCGAACGCGTCCACATCGTGACCGTCCCGCGCGAGCGGGGCGACCAGGAGGAGTTGTGGCACCGCTTCGCCCGCGCCTGCTCGATCGAGGTGCCCGCACTCCAGCTGGGCGTCGACAGGGTCAACCAATCGCTCGGGGTGGTCCCGGCGGAGCTTTTGCGGCGGGTCAACGAGGTCGTCCGTGAACCGATCGCCGGCAACCGGGAGCACGCTCTGTGGCTGCGGGACACGTTGGCGCACGGGATCCTTGTCGATCTCGGACGCGAACCGATCGGAGTCACCGACGAGCAGTTCGACGACGCCACGGCGCGCTCCGAGGCGGCCATCGCCGCGCTGACGGAGGCCGGGTACGACGTCCAAGGTGACCTGGCCGACCTCGCAGCCTCGCGTCCGCAGGGACGTACCCCGGGGGAGGCGACGGAAACCGAGTTGCTCGACACCGCGGTGGAAACGATCGTGCGGCTATTGGTCCTGTTGCGCGAGCGGACCCATGAGCGTGACGCGCGCACCGGCGGACCGGCCGCGGAAGAGGGCTCGAGACTGGCCGCGCTCGGCAAGGGCGTCGTACGCCGCGTCACCGCTCCGCGGGTGGAGGGCCGCACTGAGGACCTGCGGACCCGGATCGCGGAGTTGGAGGCCCAAGTGGCCACTGACCGGGGCCTGCACCTGCGCGTTGCGGAACTCACCGACGTGGTCACCGAGTTGCTCCTGCCCGTCAAGGCCTCGGATGGCCGGGTCGCAGCCAAGGCACTGAACCGTTATCGCGACGAGTCGCTGGGATGAGCCTCCCTGATCGCCTGTCGGGCCGGGTGGGGTCAGCGAAGGCCCGGGTCGCCTCCGGTACCGGCTTCGACGACGTCTTCCGTTTCACCGAACGCGTAGAATCCTTGGAGGAAGCCGTAGCCGAAAACGCCTTGCTGGCGCGCCGCCTCACCGACCAGGTTCGCGACCTGGAACGTCTGCTGATCGGACCGTTGGAGAAGCGCACGCAGATGTGAATTGAGCCATAGCAACATCTACTTACTCGCGGGTAACCTGCCTGCAGCAGCCGTTGACGATCGAAGGGGGCAGACCATGGGTCGCCTGTGCCAGACCGAGGGACTTACCGAGGACCAGACCGAGCTTCTGAAGGCGGTCCGGACGTTCGTTGAAGAACAGATCATGCCCGTCGCGACGGAACTCGAACACAAGGACGAGTACCCCACCGAGATCGTCGAGAGCATGAAAGAGCTCGGCATCTTCGGATTGATGATCCCCGAGGAGTACGACGGGATCGGCGAGTCGCTCCTGACCTACGCCCTGGCGGTCGAGGAGATCGCCCGCGGCTGGATGAGCGTCTCCGGGGTCATCAACACCCACTTCATCGTGGCCTACATGCTGATGCATCACGGCACCGAGGAGCAGAAGAAGAAGTACCTCCCCAAGATGGCCAC
>CBDTZB010000048.1:0-9913 GCA_965364795.1 uncultured Nocardioides sp. | reverse complement strand
CGCATCCAGTCCCACTGGCCGTGCATGACGTTGTGGCCGATCTCCATGTTCTCGATGATCTTCGCGACCGAGAGTCCGGCGGTGCCGATCACCCAGGCGGGCGGGAAGATGCTGGCGAGCAGCACGGCGCGGCTGGCGAGCTCAAGCTTGCGCTGGCCGTCGATGACCTTGCGGATGTACGCCGCGTCGGAGGCGCCGCGGTCGTCGATGATCGACTGGCGGATCGCGTCGAGCTCCCGGCCGAGGGTTTCGATGTTCTCGGCGCTCAGGTGGGCGATGGGGTTCTGGGCCTGGTTCTGGATCGTGGTCATGGTTTCCTCCCGCTGATCGAGCTTGTCGAGATCAAAGGTCTCGACAGGCTCGACCAACAATTGTGGGTCGGTGAGTTAGTGGTCGATGTCGCAGGCGCCGGCGGCGGCGCTGACGCAGGTCTGGATGTTCACGTTGTCGCCCGGCTGGGCGGTGGTGATCGCGCCGCTGCGCAGGTCGCGCACGGCGCCTTCGCGCAGGGGCAGGACGCAGCCGAAGCAGACGCCCATGCGGCACCCACTGGGCATCAGGACACCGGCGGCTTCGGCGGCATCGAGGATCGAGGTGGCGCCGTCGGCTTCCACCGGGGCGTCGAAGGACGTGAAGGAGAGCGTGCCGCCCTCCCCCTCGCCTGCCACGACGGGTGCCCGGAAGCGTTCGACGTTGAGGGTGAGCCCGGCTGCTTCGTGGTGAGCCTCGAGGGCGTCGAGCAGCCCAGCAGGACCGCAGGCGTACGTCGCCCGCTCGGCCAGATCGGGGATTCGAGCAGCCAGTCCACGCTCGGCGTCGTCGACGATGAGCATGCCGTCGACGTCGGTGTGGAGTTCGACGAGGCGCAGGCGGCCCTCGGCGGCGTACTGGCGGATTTCGTCACCGAAGATGACCTCGGAGCGCGAGAGCGCCGAGTGCAGCAGAACGATGTCGGTCTCGACGCGCTCGGCGCGGGAGAAGAGGTTGCGCAGCATCCCGATGACCGGGGTGATGCCGGAGCCGGCGGTGACCAGCAGGAGCTTTGCGGGCATCGGGTCGCCGAGGACGAAGTCGCCGGCAGCCTGGCCGAGCTGAACCATCTCGCCGGCCTGGGCGTGACGCACCAGGTGGTTGGAGACGGCGCCGTCGGGGATCGCCTTAACGGTGATCGAGATGTTGCGGTCCGAGCGCTTGCCGTGCGTCAGGGAGTAGGTGCGCCACAGGCGCACCCCGTTGACGTCGACGCCGAGCCGGACGTACTGCCCGGGCACGTGGCCCGCCCAGTCCTTGCCCGGGCGGATCAGGATCGTGGCGGAGTCAGCGGTCTCGGCGGTGACCGAGACGATGCGGCCGCGCAACTCGGTGCCGGAGCGGAGGGGGGCGAAGATGTCGAGGACCTCGCTGGGCACGAGCGGAGTGACCGCGGCCTCGGCGAGGAGCGAGACCTGGCGACGCAGCCCGTCCCGCACGGAGGTGCGGGCAGGGCGGGCTTCGGTGGTCCGCAGAAGTGTTGTGGTGGTCATGGGTGTAACTATCCCTGTCGAGGCCGCTATATTCATGACCAGACGGCGTGAATAAATCACGCTCTTTTGTACTCAGGGAACAAATGACTACATCTGGACCTCTGGAGCCGGGCAGCCTGTCGCTGCCTCCCGAAGCGACGGATCAGATCCGGGCCTCGCTTCCTCAGGTCGCTGACGCGGTCGTCAAGGCGGTCGTCGCGGAGGTCCCAAGCTACGAGAGCGCCTTCAGCGACTCGATGGGCGAAACCATCAGCAACGCGGTGCAACTGGCGCTCGGCGGCTTCCTCTCGTTGGCCTCCGACGCCGACCACGCGGATCCCCGCACCCCCACCGCCCCGGCCGTGCGTGGCGCCTACCAGTTGGGCCGCGGCGAGGCCCGCAGCGGCCGGACGACCGATGCGCTGCTCTCGGCGTACCGGATCGGCGCTCGGGTCTCCTGGCGCGAGATGGCCTCGATCGGCGTCAGCGCCGGGCTACCGGCACCGATGGTGGTGTCGTTTGCCGAACTCGTCTTCGCCTACATCGACGCACTTTCCGCGGCGAGCGTCGCCGGCCACTCAGACGAGCTTGCGACCAGTGGCCGGGTGCGCGAGCGCTTGCTGGAACGGATCGCTCAGCCCCTCCTCGAGGGCGCACCGGCGGAAGCGGTCCTCGCCGCCGCGGCCAGGGCTGAGTGGACACCGCCCACCACTCTGACCGCCCTGATCGTTCCCGAGTCGCAGGTGCGCCCCGTCCTCGGAGAGGTCTCGGCGGCCACCCTGGTGCTTCCGGATCCTCCCGAGTTAGAGGACGCGGCACTTCTGCTCGTGCCCGACGTGCACGGCCGCGCCCGGGATGTCCTGCTCCGTCGGCTGCGCGATCGTGACTGTCTTATTGGCCCACCCCAACCGTGGCTCGAGGTTCGGGTCTCCTACGAGCGAGCCCTGCGAGCCCACCGCCTGGGCCTCACGGTCGACACCGAGCAGCACCTTGCTCACCTGGTGTTGACCGCCGACCCCCTCGCCTTGGCGGATCTGCGGGCTCGAGTTCTCGCGCCCCTCGACGACCTGAAGCCGACGTCCGCTGAGAAGCTGACCGAGACGCTGCGGGCCTGGTTGCTCCATCAGGGCCGACGCGACGACGTCGCCGGCGCCCTGTTCGTGCACCCGCAGACCGTGCGATATCGCATGGGTCAGTTGCGGGATCTGTTCGGTGATCGGTTGGACGATCCCGAGACGGTGTTGGAGCTGACCGTGGCGTTGGCCCACGACAACGCTCCTCAGGACAGCGCGGGGTAACTTACCGACCATGCGCAGCGCCTCGAATCGTCTGCGCTCGTGGCAGTTCCTGCTTGCCCTGTCCGTGCTGCTGACCGCCGGGGCCGCCGCCCTCGCCTCGTCGTACGTCGACAGCGAGCCGAGCGACGCTGACCGGGTGAAGTATGTCGCCCTCGGCGACTCCTACACCTCCGCGCCGTACGTCCCCCCGCAGACGCCGGGCGATCCGTGCCTGCAGTCCGGGGCGAACTACCCCCACCTCCTGGCCGAGGACCTTCCTGAACTCGCCCTCACCGACGTCAGCTGTGGTGGCGCCACGACCACGAACATGATCGAACCCCAGGTGTTGGGAGCCAACCGGCTGGCGCCTCAGTTCGACGCCCTGTCCGCGGACACCGAGTTGGTCACGATCGGCATCGGCGCCAACGACTTCTCACTGTTCGCCCAACTCATCTACGCCTGCTTCCCCGGCGTGCGCACCGGCGACGTCTGCCATGACGCCTCACCCCGTGGAGTAGCCCTCCAGGAGATCGTCAGCCGGACCCAGAGCAACGTGCAACAGGTCCTCGACGAGATCCAGGTCCGCTCCCCCAACGCCCGCGTGATCGTCATCCCCTACCCACAGCTGATCTCCCCGGTCGCCAGTTGCCCGGACCGCCTCCCGTTCGGTCCTGCGGACTCGGCGTACATCGCGGACGTCAACCGCCGCGTGTCGCAGGCCCTGGTGCTCGCCGCCACCGAGTCAGGGGTGGAGTACCTCGACGTCCTCGCCGCCAGCGCCGGCCACGACATCTGTGCCGACGAGCCGTGGGTGATGGGGAGCCGCACCGACGTCACCGTGGCCGCGTCGTTCCACCCCCTGCTCGCCGAACAGCGAGCGGTCGCCGACCTGCTGGGGGAGCGGTTGTGTGACGGCTTCCTCGAGTGCCCATGACCTCCTGATTCCTACGGATTCACCTGCGCCACTTATCCTTGGCCGCATGACGCATGGGGTGAAGAACACAGCACTACGACGCGCCCTCGCGTTGTCGAGCGCCGCCGTACTCGCCGCCGCCCTTGCCGCCTGCACACCCGCCACGGTCGGTGCCGAGCCGGACGAGACCACCACCGAAGCCAGCAAGGTCGACACGATGCGGTACGTCGCCATGGGCGACTCCTACACCTCGGCACCGGGCATCGCGGGTGAGAACAGTCCCGATGGGTGCTTGCGGTCCCCGCGTAACTATCCGGCCATGGTCGCGGCCACCCTCGAGGTCGACGAACTCGTGGACGTGAGTTGCTCGGGCGCCCAGACACTGCAGATGGACCGGACGCACGTCACCGAAACGTCGGTCAAGGCACCCCAACTCGACGCCCTGGACGAAGGGACCGACCTGGTCACCGTCAGCATCGGCGCCAACGACTACGGCCTCTTCTCCACTCTGGTCACCCGCTGCGCGGCGCTCGCCCAGCGGGACCCGAAGGGCACACCGTGCGCCGATGACCAGAACTCCGGGGCCTGGGACAAGCCGACGATGCAGATCAACCGGATCAGGGATCGTGTCGCGACGGCTGTGACCTCGATCAAGGAGCGCGCCCCCAAGGCCCGCGTAATCGTGGTGGGCTACCCGCAACTCGTTCCGCCGAAGGGACGCTGCGTGGGACGCATCCCGCTCGCGGTCGGCGACTACGCCTACGTCCGCAAGCACCTAGCTGGGCTGTCGAAAGCCATTCAGGCCGGCGCGGAGTCGTCTGGGGCTGAGTTCGTCGACCTTCTCGACGAGAGCGTGGGTCACGACGTCTGCTCGAAGCGCCCGTGGATCAACGGCGCGGTCGGCAAGCCCGATCGGGCCTTGCCCTTCCATCCCTACCCCGCCGAGCAGCGGGCCGTCGCTGATCTGATTCTCGCGCGCTTCTGACGTCAGATCGTGGAGTGGACGACCCCACCGTTCACGACGGTCAGAGCAACCTCCATGGCGCGCAGATGCTTGGCGATCGCCTCGGTGTCGCGCACAGCCGCACGCGAGTTCATCGGATCCAGGTGCGGTCCGGGCTCGGCGGCCAACGGGTCCTGATCCAGCAGGATGAGGTCGCCGCGCGAAGCGAGGTGGACGGTGTGCTGACCGTCCACGGACGCGGCCAGGGTCTCCTGGGTCGTCAACGAATGCTCGGGGTGCCACGCCTCACGGCTGTCTGCGCTGCGGTGAACCGCAGCGGCCATAGCCAGCCACGGATCGAGCGGAGCGACCGGCGCGTCCGACCCCAGCACCATGTTGACGCCCTCATCGAGCATCCAGCGGAACGCGAAGCACCGGTCCCCGCGTCCGGGCCAGATCAACTCGGTCAGGTCGCGGTCATCGAGCAGATGGGCCGGCTGGACGCTGGCCCGTAGACCCAGGTCGTGGATCCGGCGTAGGTCGGAGCGCTTGATGAGTTGGGCGTGCTCGATCGAGCCGCGAGCCCAGGTGACCTCGTAGGCGTCCAGTGCTGCGCTGGCCGCGGCGTCCCCGATCGCGTGCGTGGCCACCTCGAGCCCGGACATGTGGGCCCGAGCCAGCAGTTGGCGCAGTTCGTGAGCCGGGAGGTTCGCCGCGCCGGAAGGGGCAGGGAGTCTGTCGCCGTCGGCGTACGGCTGGCAGCACCAGGCTGTTCGGGTGTTCAACGAGCCGTCGCTGATGATCTTCAGCGGACCCATCGTCAACCGGGGGTCGGCGCCGTAGAGCGGGTCGCCGTACCGCAGACCGCGCTCGATGATGTCGTCGAGGCCTTCGGCATAGGTCGCCATCCGGATCCGAATCAGGTCGCACCCCTGGGTCCAACGCTCCACCCAGTCGTCGACGCCGCCGACGAACTCGAAGTCGACCATGCCGACGATGCCTTCGGACGCCGCCGTCTGGATCGTGTCGCGGTACGCCGCGGGTGAGGTCCCGTCGCCGTCGACGAGTTCGCCGAGCACGGCGTAGGCCTCGAACCACTCGTTCTCGCGGACCACATCCTCTCGCGGCGCCAACATCAGGGCGGCCAGGGCGGCGCTGTTGAGCCACGCGTGGTGACAGTCGCCAGCGATCAGGACGACCGGCGTGATCCCGGTGACCGCGTCCAACTCCGACACGGTGGGTTCGCGCGCCCACACGCCGGGGCGGTGACCGAGCGAGATGATCGGCCGACCCGGCTCGTCGTCGACCCTCTCGCCGACGATCGCGAGGACCTCTTCGGGTGATCGGGTCCCGGACAGGTCCAGTCGTTGGCGGGCGAGGGTCCACTGGCCGAGGTGGACGTGCTGATCCCAGATCCCGGGCATCAGCCAGCGGCCGTCGGCCCGGATCTCCTGGGCTTTCGGCCGCCGCAGGTCTGAGCCGATATCGACCACGAGCCCCTCGGAGACAACGACGTCCACGGGGTGCGACGGAGCCGAGGAGAGCGGCGAGAGGGGGACTATTCGGGCATCACGGATCAGCAGATCCTGGTTCATGCCACTGCCCGCCGTACTCACCCTGGCAACGGTAGTGGGCAGGCCCTGACCCACGGGCCGGGAGGGTGGGCGCGCTGAGATCTCGCGTCCCCATCAGGCGAACTTCGCGTCCCCATCAGGCGAACTTCGTGGGAAAGCCAGCGTCCCCGGAGGGCCAAGGAAGATGGCCACCGGGGACGACTGGGTCAGTTGCGGCAGGTGGTGCGGTCTGGCTGGGGTAGTGCTGGCGGTCAGTTCGCGATCACGGACCGACGGGGATGCCGGTTCCGGCCGGCACCACGGTGCCGTTGACGGTCATGACGCCGGTCCCGCCAGCACCGCCGTTGTTGAAGGCGACCGGCCCCTTGCCTGCGGGCGCTGTGTTGGCGTCCGGGGCGTCGATGGTCAGTCCGGAGGCCGTGAAGGTGCCGCCGGCGTTCCACAAACCGCCGCCCTCGTTGACCGCGCTGTTGCCGGAAAGGACTCCTCCGCTGTAGGTGACATTGCCCGTGCCCGTGACGTGGATTCCGCCGCCGTTGCCGGGGGTGGGACCCGTGGCGTTGTTGGTGAAATCGACATCGGCCAACGTCAGGTTCGCACCTTCAGCGCTTTCGATACCGCCACCTGCACGGGTCGCACTGTTGTTGGCGAACTCGGACCCGGTCACCGTCAGCGCGCCCTTGGTGAGGATGCCGCCGCCGGAGCCGGGGGCGCCGTCGGCGACGTTGTCGTTGAGTGCGGAGTCAGTGACCGTGGTGGCGCCACCGTCGCTGTAGATGCCACCGCCACCGGCGTCAGCGGCGGAGCCCGACGCGGTGTTCCCCGAGACGAGGGAGCCGGTCACGGTCATCTCACCCGCGGCGGAGTTCCACAAGCCACCGCCCTCGTTGGCCGCGGAGTTCCCCGAGACCTGCGAACCGGTGAGCGCGACGGTTCCTGCGCCGGTCAGGTGCAGACCACCACCGTTGCCGGGCGCTGCGCCGGCAGAGTTGGCGTTCAGGGCGGTCGCGTTGAGGGTGGTTGTGCCACCGACGGCTTCGATGCCGCCACCGGCACGGTTGGCGGTGTTGGAGAGGACCTTCGTGGTCGCGTCCGTGGTGAGCGTGCCGAGGTTGTTCAAGATGCCGCCGCCCGAGCCGGCTGCGCCGGTGGCCTGGTTCCCCGTCACCTGGACGCGCGAGAGGGACATGTCGCCCTGATCGTTGTAGAGACCGCCCCCGCCCTGATCGGCGTCGGCGCCCTTGGCCTCGTTGTTCGAGGCCGTGGACTTGGAGACCACGAACGTTCCCGCGGCGGAGTTCCACAGTCCGCCACCCTCAGCGGCAGCGACGTTGCCGTCCACCGTGCTCTCCGTGATGCGCACAGTTCCCTCACCCGTCAGGTGCAGACCGCCACCGTTGCCGGGGGCTGCGCCGGCGGAGTTGTTGCTCAACCTCATGTCCGAGAGCGACGTCGTGCCTGCGAGAGCTTCGATCCCGCCACCGGCACGCATCGCGTCGTTCTCGATGACGTCTGCAAAGCCACGCACACTGACGTCGCCGCCGTTGTTGAACAGTCCGCCACCGGAGCCAGCGGAACCGGTCGCGGCATTCTCGGAGACGATCGACGCCTTCTGGACGACCAGGCGGCCGCCGTCGTTGTAGATGCCGCCACCGCCCTGATCGGCGTCGTTGCCGCCCGCGACATTCTCACTGACGGTGGTGTTGTTGACACCCATGGCGCCGGTCGCGGAATTCCACAGTCCGCCACCCTCGGCCGCGGCGAAGTTGCCCGAGACCGTCGACTTCTTGAGGACGACAACACCAGCACCCGTGGTGTGGATGGCCCCACCGTTACCGGGCGCAAGGCCCGCGTCGTTGCCGGAGAGCGTCGACTGCACCACGGCGACCCGGCCGGCGTTGGTTTCGATGCCGCCGCCGGCGCGCGAGGAACGGTTGTCGGTCAGCATGGAGTTCTTGACCTTCACCTTGCCGCCGTCGTTCATGATCGCCCCGCCGGAGGCACCGGCACCGGTGACCTCACCGTCGCGCAGAACGACGTTCTTGAGGATCAGGTTTCCGCCGTTGCGGATCGCGCCACCACTCTCGCCTGCCGCGGGCTGACCGTTCTTGACCGTCAGGTTGTTGATGACGACCCGGGTGTTGGGCCGCACGTCGAAGGCGCGGTCGAGGTTCCGGGCGTTGATCGCCCAGCCCTCCCCCTCGATCACCAGGTCGTCGAAGACATCGAGGTCGGGGCTCTTGGCGTTCTTGGGGAAGACCACGTTGCCCAACAGGATGATCAGGTCCTTGCCGCCGGAGCGGTTAGCCTTCCGGACGGCCCGATTCAACTGCTCGAGATTCTTGACCTCGAAGGTCTTCTTCGGTGGCGCTGGGGACGCAGCCGCCGAGACGCTCATGGGTGAGGCGGACGCTGCCACTCCAGCGGCGCTCGCCTGAGGAGCTGCGATGGCGAGGGCGGACAGGGTCAATGCCCCGGCCGCTCCTCCCGTCAGGAAACGGACCCGTCGGGTCTTCGGTGTCGTCATCTGCACGTACCTTTCGATCGCGGCGCCGAGGCGGCGAAGCCCGAGCAAGGGTGACCATCTGGTGATGGTCCTGGGGGTCTCTACGCGGCCCACCGGCTGAGCGTTCACTGATCATCCGAAAAGATGTGGGGCCAGTCACATCGGTGGTGTTGGTGCCATGGCGTTAACTACCCATCAAGTCGGATACTCACAGCCCGGGGTCGGTCACCCGGCGGGTGAACGCCGGACCACCGAGATACGTACACACCGTCATGGTCAACGTGGCGTTCCGCTCGAGGGCGCGAAGGGAGTCACCACCGATGGACGAAACGGTCTCGGTGGAGCCACCACTGACTCCCGGTCTCGGCTCCGAGGAAGCGGTTCACGCGGCCTATCTGGAGTACGGCCCTGAGCTGTACCGCTTCGCCCTGCGGGGGCTCGGGGAGCCCGGCACGGCCCAGGACGTCATCCAGGAGACCTTCCTCAAGGCCTGGCGGTTCGCCGATCGGTACGACCCCGAACTCTCGTCCCTACGCGTCTGGCTCTTCGGCATCGCCCGCAACGCGATGATCGACCAGTCCCGCTCCGCGAAGGCTCGGCCCTGGCAGACGACGGTCGTCGACCCCCAGGGTCCGCAAGCGCTCGCGGCGTCCGTCGAGGACTCAACCGACCAGATACTCACCGGGTGGGTCGTCGAAGAGGCGCTGCGCCGTATCTCGGACCAGCACCGGGTCGCCCTCATCCAGACCCATCTCCTGGAGCGTCCCTACGACGAGGTCGCCGCCGAACTCGGTGTCCCGGTGGGTACCCTGCGCAGCCGCGTCTTCTACGGGTTGAAGGCACTACGCATCGCCATGGATGAGATGGGAGTCAGCTCATGAGCGAGCCCAACGACACCCACCACCAGACCATCCGCGAGATGCTCGGCTCCTACGCCTTGGAGCACCTCAACGCCGCCGAGCGCGACCAGGTGGGCGCTCACCTCGATGGGTGTCCCACCTGCCGCCTCGAACTCGAGGAGTTCGCCGAACTCGCTCCCCTGCTCTCCCAGGTTGACCCAGCTCAGTTCCGCGCGGCTCCGAGCCCGCCTCCGGAACTCGGCGACCTCATCCGCGGGCACCTCGCCGAGGAGACACGGTCCCGGCACATCGATGACCTGGCTCACCGCAGGGGGGACCGGGCCGGTCGGCGTCGCCTG
>CBDTZB010000047.1:0-9963 GCA_965364795.1 uncultured Nocardioides sp. | reverse complement strand
CGTCGAATTCTGCCGGGACGGCGTAGTCCGAGCCGGAGATCCCGGCCACCTGCGGCAGCACCGCGATCGCCATCAGACCAGCGGCGCGGGCCACAGCGTTGTTGACGCCCGAAGCCAGGCCGGCGTGCTTGTCCGGGGCGGCTGACAGCGCTGTGGCCGTAAGTGGCGCCACCATTACCGCCAGCCCGAACCCGAAGACCCCGACACCCGGCAACACGTCCACGACGTACGACGCCCCCGGTCCGATCCGGAGCATCAGCCACAGACCCACCGCACAGATGACCGGGCCCACACTCATCTGGAGCCGCGGACCGATCCGGTAGGCCAACTGCCCCGACCGAGCGGAGAGCACCAGCATGATCATGGTGATGGGCAGGATCGCCACCCCCGCCGCGATCGGCCGGAATTCCGCGACGATCTGCAGCTGCAGCACGAGCAGGAAGAACACCGCCCCCAACCCGCCGTACACCGTGAAGGTCACCAGGTTGGCCGCAGAGAACTGCCGGTTGGAGAACATCGTCAACGGCAGCATCGGGTGGCGGGTGGTGCGCTCCACGACGATGAACCCCATCAGCGCGAGCACACCGAGCAGGGCCGCCGTGGTCACCGGCCAGGATCCCAACCCGCGTTCGGGTTGTTCCACCAACGCGTAGGTGATGCCGCCCAGGGCCAACACACCCAGCGCCGCACCTGGTACGTCGATCCTCCGGGCGGCGGCGGGGTCGCGGGTCTCGGGCACCTGCCGCCAGGCGATCGCTACGACGATGACCGCCAGGGGGGCGTTGATCAGAAAGATCCAGCGCCACGAGACCGTCTCCACCAACCATCCTCCGAGGAAGGGTCCGATGGCCATCGCCACCCCGGAGAGCCCCGACCAGGTCCCGATCGCCCTGGACCGGTCCTCCGGCACGAAGGACGCCTGAATCATGGCCAGGCTCCCTGGCGTCAACAGGGCCGCACCCACCCCCTGCAACGCCCGCGCCGCGATCAGGGTGTTAATCGACGGAGCCAACCCGCACAGCAGGGAGGCGGTCGCGAACCACACCACCCCGATGATGAAAATGCGCCGTCGGCCGAAGAGGTCCGCCAACGATCCGCACAACAGGATGAACGACGCCAGCGTCAGGGTGTAGGCAGTCACCGTCCACTGCAGGCCCGAGAACGGCGAGTCAAGGTCTTGGCCGATGGCGGGCAGAGCGACATTCACGACCGTCGCATCAATGCCGGCCAAGCCTGATCCGAGGATGGACGCCGTGAGGATCCACCTGCCCTGAGCCGACTTGATCGTGACCTGTGGCGAGGCTTCCATGGCTTCTGCTCCTGTGCTCGTTGGCGTGCCACCTACACCGACCACTGAGTCGATACGGACGGCTCCCGACCCATCTTGTCGCACCCGCGGCTCGGCGACATCTCGTGCTGACGGCGCCCTCGGGCGTAGTCTGGCCGTGTGAGCCGCGCCACCCCTGCGGCCTGACCAGACCGATCGTCACCCATGCGACCGGACCACCCACCAGAACGGACACCATCGATGTCTGCCACGTCAGCTTCCTCAGCACCCGCCGCGCCCGACCTGTTCGAGATGGCCGCCGACCACGAGCAGGTGGTGTTCGCCAACGACTCCGCCACCGGTCTGCGCGCGATCATCGCGATCCACTCCACGGCACTGGGCCCGGCCCTGGGCGGGACCCGCTTCTACCCCTACCCCAGCACGGCCGAAGCGATCGAGGATGTTCTCAACCTCTCGCGCGGTATGTCCTACAAGGCGGCGCTGGCCGGCCTCGACCTCGGTGGCGGCAAAGCTGTCATCATCGGCGACCCCGCCGCCTTGAAGTCCGAGCCGCTGCTGCGCGCCTACGGGCGCTTCGTGGAGTCGCTCAACGGCCGCTACTACACGGCCTGCGACGTCGGGACCTTCTCAGCCGACATGGACCACATCGGCCGCGAGACGCGGTTCGTCACCGGTCGCACCACCGCCCACGGCGGCGCCGGGGACTCCTCTGTCCTCACGGCGTACGGCGTGTTCCAGGGGATGCGCGCCGCGGCCCACACCGCCTGGGGCAGCGACAGCTTGGCCGACCGCACCGTCGGAGTCGCCGGCGTCGGCAAGGTCGGTCGACACCTGGTCGAACATCTTCTCGAGGAGGGCGCCCGGGTGATCATCACCGACGTGTTCGCCCCCGCAGTCGCCGCGGTCGTCGCTGCCCACCCCGAGGTGCGGGTCGCTGAGTCGACCGACGCACTGGTCAACAGCGAGCTCGACATCTACGCCCCCTGTGCCCTCGGTGGGGCACTGACCGACGAGGTCGTCGACGTCCTCTCCGCACGCATCGTGTGCGGCGCAGCCAACAACCAGTTGGCTCATCCCGGCGTGGAGAAGGCCCTCGAGGAGCGCGGCATCCTCTACGCCCCGGACTACTGCGTGAACGCCGGTGGACTCATCCAGGTCGCCGACGAGCGCGAAGGCGACTTCTCCTTCGCGCGTGCCAAGGAACGGGCGAGCCACATCTACGACACGACCCGCGCAGTGTTCGCGCGCGCCGAACGTGACGGTGTCCCACCCGCCATCGCCGCTGACCGCGTCGCGGAACAGCGGATGCGAGAGGTCAGCCGACTGCGCAACCTGTGGTTGCCCTGAAACTCGACTGACCGACCCTCAACCGTCGACCTCTGTTGGCGGCCCTCAAGGGGCCGTCAGCGGAGGTCGTTGTATGTGTCGTCCTCTTGATCATCGGTATCGACGGAACTGCCGACAGAGTCCGACGACTCCCCGTGCAGTTCCTTCGCCAGAGCCCCGAAGTCCGTCTCGTGAGTCCGGTACTTCAGGTCGCGAGCGACCTTGGTCTGCTTAGCTTTCGCTCGGCCGCGGCCCATAGGGTCCAGCCCCCTCGCACACTTGGCCGGGGCACCGTGGCACCCGGGACTGATCTCGGATTACATTCTCGTAGGGTGAACGCTACCTGCTGCCTGGCTGTTCCCGCACATCCGGTGCCACTTATGTGAGCAATCCGCCACGGCGCCGGGTCGAATTAACCCTCTCAGGTCACCAGCCGGGGTGTTGGCCGACCAGTTCCACCGTGGCGGACTGGGCGGGATCCGCACCGATTTCGCCGACGACCCAGGACTTAATGCCCTGCTCCTCCAGCGCGGCCAACGCGTCGTCCACCGAGGACGGCGGGACCATGGCGACCATGCCGACACCGCAGTTGAGGGTCGCCTCGAGGTCGGGCTGGCTCACCGATCCCACGTTGCGCACGAGGTCGAAGATGGGTTGGGGCAACCACGTGCCGCGCTCCAGGGTGGCCTTGAGCTCGACGGGCAGGACGCGCGCAAGGTTGGCCGCCAGGCCACCACCGGTCACGTGCGACATCGCGTGGACCTCGGTCGCCTTGGCGAGCGCCAGGCAGGCCTTGGCATAGATGCGGGTCGGTTCGAGGAGTTCCTCACCCAGGGTCCGACCGAGTTCCGCGACGTCGCGGTCCAAGGACCAACCGGCGCCACCGTCGGCCGTCGAGGCCAGCAGCACGTGCCGCACCAAGGAGTAGCCGTTGGAGTGCAGGCCGCTGGACTGCATCGCGATCACGGCGTCGCCGGGGCGGACCCGGCCGGGTCCGAGCAGGTCCTCGCCCTCGACCACACCGGTAGCCGCGCCTGCGACGTCGTACTCGTCGGGGGCCAGCAGACCGGGGTGTTCGGCGGTCTCGCCGCCGATCAGGGCGCAGCCGGCCATGATGCAGCCCTCGGCGATGCCCTTGACGATCGCGGCGATCCGCTCCGGCACGACCTTGCCGGTGGCGATGTAGTCGGTCATGAACAGCGGCTCGGCACCGCAGACCACCAGGTCGTCGACGACCATGCCGACGAGGTCGATCCCGATGGTGTCGTGGACATCCATCGCCTGCGCGATCGCGACCTTCGTGCCGACCCCGTCGGTCGACGTGGACAGGATGGGGCGCTTGTACGCCGTCAGCGCCGAGGCGTCGAAGAGCCCGGCGAAGCCGCCCAACCCGCCGATCATCTCCGGTCGTCGGGCTCGTTCGATCGAGCCCTTCATCAGCTCGATCGCCACGTCGGCGGCCTCAATGGATACCCCGGCACGGGCATAGGCGTCGTTCATCGTCGAACCCCTTCTCTCACGGGTTGTTCAGGACAGGCAGGGCCTTGCCCAGGGTGGGGCTGGCGAGACTCATCTCCAGCAGGTGCTTGCCGAGCAGGCTCTCATCGGGCAACTCGATGGGGTACTCACCGGTGAAGCACGCCATGCACAGGGATTCTTGGGGTTGCCCCGTCGCCTCGATCATGTTTTCCAGGGAGATGTAACCCAGGCTGTCGGCTCCGACGCTGGCGGCGATCTCCGCGGGGTCCAGGCCGTTGGCGATGAGCTCGGCACGGGTGGCGAAGTCGATGCCGTAGAAGCAGGGCCACTTCACCGGGGGGCTCGAGATCCGCACATGGACCTCGGCGGCGCCGGCTTCGCGCAGCATCCGAACCTGGGCCCGCTGGGTGTTGCCGCGCACGATCGAGTCGTCAACGACGACGATCCGTCGGCCCCGGATCATGTGCTCCAGGGCGTTGAGTTTCAGTCGCAGGCCAAGCTCACGCAGGGTCTGACTGGGTTGGATGAAGGTCCGGCCAACGTAGGCGTTCTTGACGAATCCCTGACCGAACGGGATGCCACTTTCCTCGGCGTACCCGGACGCCGCTGGGGTGCCTGATTCGGGGACCGGCATCACCATGTCGGCATCGACCGGGAACTCGCGGGCGAGCAGTCGGCCCATCTCGACGCGAGCCTCGTGCACGCTGCGGCCAGCGATCCGAGCGTCGGGCCGGGCCAGGTAGACGTATTCGAAGACGCAGCCCTTGCGGGCCGGCTCGGCGAAGGTGTGCGAGCGCAGACCCTGCTCATCGATGACGATCATCTCGCCGGGCTCGACCTCACGCACGACGCTGGCGCCGATGGTGGCGAGGGCGGCGTCCTCACTGGCCACCACCCAACCTCGATCCAGCCGGCCCAGTACGAGTGGACGGATGCCCTGCGGGTCGCGGGCAGCGAAGAGGGTGTTCTCGTTCATCCACACGAAGGAGAAGGCGCCGGACACGGTCGGAAGCACCTCGAGGGCACGTTCTTCGAGGGTGGCGCCCGGGTGATGGGCCAGAAGTGCGGTGACGAGACCGGTGTCGTTGGTCGACGACTCCAGATCCCTGGCGTGGATGTCGAGTTCATCCGGGTCGCTGGGCAGATCCGCCACCTGCTGGGCGAGATCGTGGGTGTTGATCAGGTTGCCGTTGTGCCCCAGGGCGATCGACCCCTCTGAGGAGGGACGGAAGGTGGGCTGGGCGTTCTGCCAGGTGCTGGCCCCGGTGGTGGAGTAGCGGGAGTGTCCGATCGCGAGGTGGCCCTTGAGGGAGTCCAGGGTCGTCTCATCGAAGACCTGGGAGACCAGCCCCATGTCCTTGTAGACCAAGATCTGGCGCCCGTTGCTGACCGCGATGCCCGCAGACTCCTGACCGCGGTGCTGCAAGGCGTAGAGGCCGAAGTACGTCAGCTTGGCGACATCCTCGCCCGGAGCCCACACTCCGAAGACGCCGCAGGCGTCCTGGGGGCCCTGATCCTGGGGATCCAGAGCGTCGGTGAGGCGCCCATCTCCGCCGGTTCGAACTGGTCGGGCAGGTGGCACAGATCCGGTGCTACTGAGGTAGGGCACCCTCGGAGTCTAGGAGACTGGGCACCGGAGAGCGCGATCCGCGTTCAATACCGGCATTCCCGATTAGGCTGGGCAGGAACCGGGGCGGTGGACGCGTCGGGCTTAACAGGGCACGGAGAGTGATGGAACGCACGGGCAAGGGGGAGCTGGGTACGGCGCGAATGGACGCCGCCCAGTGGTCCGACCGTGCCTCGCGGGAGATCCTGCAACAACTCGCCGACTCGGTGACGGAAACAGTCGGCTTCGGCGTGGCGGTGATCAACGCCATTCGGGGCGACATCATGACTACCGTGACGGTGTCCAGCGACCGCCCGGAGATTGCTGAGCGACTGCTCGGTGCACGCACCCCCGCACCGCTGATTCTCGCCGAGCTCGAGCGGGCGGAGACCTGGGGTCGCTTCCGTTTCGTGCCCCATGATCGGGTGGAACTCGACATCCCCGCATGGGGGTGGCGGTCCGAGTCCGTCCACGACGACCGACCCGGCGCCTGGCACAACGACGACCTGCTCTTCGCACCGTTGTACTCCCAGGAGGGTGAACTCATCGGGCTTCTGTCGACCGACGGACCCCTCGACGGGCTGCGCCCCGGCCCGAAGACGAGAGATCTCTTGGACCGGTACGCCGAGCACGCCGAGCGAGCCCTCCGTAGCGCGATCCAGCGCGACGAGCACGCCCAGCAGGTCCGACTGATCGAGACCGCCCGACACCTGGTGCGGACCGCCTCCAGCCAACCCACCCTGGAGAAGGTGCTCGAGGAGTGCCGGGAGCCGCTCGTCCTCGGCTTTCGATCCCTCGGCACCTGGATCCAGGTCTTCGATGCCCACGGGACCGAGCGCGGTCAGGCCGTGTTCGCCGACGGATCACTCCTGGACATCCCCCCGGAGATCGTGGCGATCGCGCGGCACGCAGCGACGGATCTCTGGTCGCAGCAGGAGGCTGCGGTGTTGGGTGCCGACTACGCGCCGAACCCGATCCTGTCGCCGGTCGAACACGACTCCATCACGCAGTTCCTCGGCAGCCTAGGAATCGCCTCGGTCATGTTTGTCCCCTTGGGCGCGGGCCAGGACACCTTCGGCATCCTCGTCCTGGGTCGCTGGCCCGAGGACCCCTACTGGAGCCGGGTTGAGACGGTCAGCGCACTGGACATCGGGCGCGATCTTGGCGCGGCCATCCTGAACGCTCGCGCCTTCGAAACCAAGCGGCATCTGATCGAGGATCTTCAGACCCTGGACGCCTACAAGTCCCAACTCATCGCCACGGTGTCGCACGAGTTGAAGAATCCGCTCACCGCGATCATGGGGCACCTCGAACTCCTCGCTGGATTCGAGGAACTGTCCCCCGCTACGCAACTCTCGATCGCGGCTATGGATCGGTCCACTCAACGATTGACCGGTCTGGTCGACGATCTGCTTCTTCTTGCCCAAGTGGACTCCGGGGCTCGCCGCACGCTCGCCTCGGTTGACCTGGGCCAGCTCACCAGCCGGGCTCTGGACCGTGCGACCAACGATCCGGACGCGCCGGCGGTTCGGCTCGTCGCGCCCGGTGGGATCACCGTCCAGGGCAACGAGACTGATCTGACACGCATGATGGCCGCCCTGCTGGACAACGCGATGCACTACGGCGGTGAGCACATTGAGGTGCAGGTCAAGATCCGGGGAAGCGATGTGATCCTGGAGGTCATTGACCAGGGCCTCGGGATCTCGTTCGAGGATCAGGGCCTGATCTTCAACGAGTTCTTTCGTTCCTCGGACCCAACCGTGACGGAGATCGTGGGCAGTGGCCTCGGCCTGAGTATCGCCTCCCGGGTTGCCAAGCAACATGGAGGCAGCATCCGCGTGAAGTCGATCCTCGGACAAGGAAGCACCTTCACGATCACCCTGCCCCGTGAGCACGCCGACGCCGACTCCCCCAACGTTCCTCCGGCGATCCGACCCGGATTCGGGGTGCGGTCCAACGTCGATCGCACCCGTTTGGGGTCACGATGACACTCGGCGCTACCCCTTCGAACGACCCTTCGGGTCACAGCCGGTCGCGCGGTCCCGCCACCGTCCTCACCGAAGCCCTGGGCGTGACCCTCTCTGCGAGCCAGGCCCGGCTGGCTGACCTCACCTATGCGGCGGTCTGGGGATTCAACGAGCACGACGGCGCGTTCCCCATCGTGGCGGTAGGCGCTGCCTCCGAGGGGACGCAGTCACAGGCCAAGCAGTCGGCGCAGCAACTACTCGCCCCCGCACAACCCCTTCCCGAGACTCCGTTCGGCAGAGTGGACGGACCCGGCACGACGGTGCTGCTGGTCCGAGCCCTGACCAACAGTGCGGATCTCCCGCGCGGTCTTCTGGTTCTCGCGACGAGCCAGGGGACTTACGGAGACCTCCACGACGTCAACGACCTCGAACAGCATCGGAGTCTGCACCGGCTGGCTGACCAGGCCCAGCGGGCGCTGCGTCGCGCCGAGGACCTAGCCGAATCCAACGAGCGACTTCGCTTGGCCGAGGTCGCTCGAGAAGTCGTCCGCACCGCGAGCGCTCAACTCGACCTTGACGACGCCCTGGAGAGCTGCACAATCCCCCTCGCTCAGGGCTTCGACGCCATCGCCGCCCGGATCCGCACCTACCCGACGGAGGACTTCCCCGAGGCCGGGACACCCAACCTCGGGGCTGAGGAAGAGGTCGTCTCCCTCATCCACCGGCTTTCCCACCAACTCTGGGCCGCTCGACGAGTGGGTCAGGTGTCGGTGACCAGACGCGATCCGCTGATTGCCTCCGAGCGCGAATACGGCAAGTTGGTGACGCTGCTGACCGCCTTCGGTTGGGGCCGGGCGCTCCTCGCTCCGATCGGTGCAGGCAACCAGTGCCTGGGGCACGTTGTCCTGGGCCGGGGTCAAGGCTCTCCCGCCTGGACCCCTGAGGAGGAGATCACCGCCGCCGAGATCGGACAGGATCTCGGTCGAGCCGTCCTCAACGCACGAGCCTTCAGCGTCGAGCGGCAACTGGTCGACGACCTACGGGAACTCGACGCCTACAAGAGCGACCTGATCTCGATGATGTCCCACCACCTGCGCAACCCCCTGGCCACGATCGTGGGTCATGTGGAACTCACCGCGAACGATGCCGCTATCCCCGATGGAGCCCGCAACTCCCTCGACGTCGTTGGGCGAAGCACCCAACGGCTGACCCGCGTGGTCGAGGACCTGCTGGTCTTCGCTCAGGTCGGCGACCCGCGCCACCCCCTGGAGGAGACCGAGGTCGACCTGAACCAGACGGTCGTCGACGTAGCTGACCAGGTAGCGGTCACGCTTCAACAGCGCGGCCAGCACCTCACCATCACCCACAGCAACCAACCTGTGATCGCGTGGGGTGACCCGGAGGAGCTCGATCGCCTCATCGGAAACCTGTTGAGCAACGCCGTGAAGTACACCCCCGACGGGGGGCACATCACCATCACGACCGCGGCGCACGACCACCAAGTCGAGGTCACCGTCAGCGACGAGGGGTTCGGGATCAGCGATGCCGATCAGGCGGAACTGTTCACCGAGTTCTTTCGCAGCACCAACCCGCGCGCGCTATCCCAACCCGGGACCGGACTCGGACTCGCGATCGTGTCCCGGATCGCGCAACGCCACCATGGGCGAGTGGAGGTCGAGTCCACCCTCGACGTGGGGAGCACCTTCCGAGTGGTCCTACCGTCGGCCGGGGATGCCAGCCGACGGTAGGAGCTCACCGGGGGGTGGGGTGAGTCAGGATGACGGTGACCTACATGCCGCGAGCGCCCTCTTCGATGGCTTCCCGGATCCGGGTGTAGGTGCCGCAGCGGCAGATGTTGCGGATGGTGTCCAGGTCGCTGTCCTGGATCTCACGACCCTGACGGCGTACTCGTTTGACCAGGGCCACAGCGGCCATGATCTGGCCGGGCTGGCAGTAGCCGCACTGGGCGACGTCGCGATCGATCCAGGCCTGCTGCATCGGGTGCAAGGGCTTGTTGACCGTCTTGGGTAGCCCCTCGATGGTGTCGATCCGATCGCCCTTCTTGATGTCCTTGATCTTGACCGAGCACGGGTTGAAGGCTTTGCCGTTGATGTGAGAGGTGCAGGCCTTACACACGTTGATCCCGCAGCCGTACTTCGGACCGGTGACGCCGAGTTTGTCGCGCAGGACCCACAGCACCCGCAGGTTGTTCTTGACGTTCACCTTGACGCGTTTGCCGTTGAGGATGAAGGTTTGCTTAGGCATTGTTTTTCTCCAGTCCTCAGCGGGCGAACCGC
>CBDTZB010000046.1:0-10032 GCA_965364795.1 uncultured Nocardioides sp. | reverse complement strand
ATCGGCGGCTCGGCCGCCGGCACGGTGCCCAACTCGGGGATCGTGACCTGATAGGTCGACAACACCTCCAACAAGAAGGCCTCGAACTCATCATCGGCCCGGTCCACCTCATCGATCAGCAGGACCGCCGGGCTCTGTTGGAGGGCCGCCAGGACGGGGCGGGCCAACAGGAAGCGCTCGTCGTACAGGCTCTTCTCGGTGGAGGCCACGTCAGCCGCTGCTCCCCCACCGGCCGCTTCGAGGGCTCGAAGATGCAGGATCTGGCGCGGGAAGTCCCAGTCGTACAGCGCCTGGGTCGCGTCGATCCCCTCATAACACTGCAGCCGGATCAGCGGGATGCCCAGGCTCTGCGCCATCGCCTCGGCCAGCGCCGTCTTCCCCGTCCCAGGCTCCCCCTCCAACAACAGGGGGCGTTGCATCCGCTGGGCCAGGAAGGTGACGGTGGCCAGGTCGTCATCGCAGAGGTAGCCCGTCGCGGCCAGACGTTGAGCGATCTCCGCGGGACTCGAGGGAGTCGTTGGCGGCGGGGTGACGGGACTCATGGTGGCGAGGCTAGCCGCGGTGGTGTTGGTCTGCGGTTGGTCAGGGTTGGAACAATGAGGCAATGGCTCCGCCTCCGAAGACCTGCGCCGCATGTGGTCGCCGTATCGAATGGCGCAAGAAGTGGGAACGTGACTGGGATGAGGTGCGCTACTGCTCGAAGTCGTGCCGTCGGCAGGGCGTGAGCACCGTGGATACCGCCTTGGAAAAGGCCATCGTCGACCTGTTGGCCGCCCGCGCCGCCGACAAGACGATCTGCCCCTCCGAGGCAGCCCGACAGGTCGGTGGCGAGGAGGACTGGCGCGACCTGATGGAGCCCGCCCGTCGGGCTGCGCGAAGGCTCGTGGAGGCAGGAGACGTTGAGATCACGCAAGCCGGTCACGTCGTCGATCCGTCGACCGCGAAGGGACCGATCCGGATCCGTCGGAGGCGTTGAGCACCGGGCCCGATCGGGCCTGCAGAGCGCGCCGTTCGCACGACACACGCGGCTCCGCAACCCCCGTCCAGACCAGTGAGAATCGTTCGTTCACTTCGTTGCATTGTCGTCCGTAACGGCGATAAACAGGATGGTCCGTGCAGGACGCGCGGGGTATTGAAGCGGTGAATTCCCTTGCAGAACAGCAGATTCCGTGGCCGCCACGCCGTTATCGGAACGATCTTGGGGGGCCTGCTGATCGCCGGCAATCCGGCGCTGGCTCCGGTCGCGCACGCAGCCTCTCCGCCGATCGCCGATCAGTCCGCGCTCCGCATCGGAGTCGTGGCTCTGGCGGGCGCGATCTCGTCCGTCGGCCAGACGCCGGAACTCGCCACGCGGCTCCCCTTCACCACCACCTCGTTGGCCGACGTGCTGGGTCTCGACGAGAGCCTGACCTCCAGCCTCGTCACCGCCCTGCAGGGCACGGACCTCGAAGACGCCCTTGACGATATCGAGGGGATCACCCTGGTCGCGGACCCGCAGGGACGGGACCAGACCATCGCCTTCCTCTATGAACGCATCGTCACCACCGACCTGGCGTTGGTGTACGACGACGGCGACCTGCGCTTCGGGAACAACCCCGGGGCAGGGCAGGTGTCGGTCTCCCTGTCCACGCGAGCGAATCGTCCGTTCGTCGTGGCCATCGACCCGAACGAGAACGACCCCCTGCTGCGGGTCGCTCTGGTCAGTCAGCCTCGTCTCGACCTTGACGTGGACATCGCGACCCCGACGTTGCCGGACTTCGATGCTCGACAGGGTTTCACCGCCGTCGAAGTCACCGGCGGCCACTACCGCATCCACCGCGAGCAGACGATCACCATGCGTGACCCGGATGGTCGCGCGCTGTTGACTCTGGAGGATCTGCGTTTCTCCACCCTGCCCGACCTGTTCAACGTGGTGACCGACGTTGACCAGCTCGACATCGAAGTCGGGGTGGAACTCCCCGCTTCCCTGCCCGGAGGTCCGGCTGCTCAACGCTCCGGCACCCTCACCCTCGCCGGCCCTACACCGCCGGATGTGGTCTGGCCCGCAGCAGCCGACGCGACGCGCGACTACGGCGCGAAACTGGCCCAGGCGACCGGGCTCTCGATGGTCGACGGGATCACCTCGCTGGCGCACTACACCGGGGCCGTTCTGGCACTCCAGGATGCGGCCGACGTGCCGTTCCCCAATCTGGGAGGCGGCACCTCCGACCTGTTCGCCCCCGGAGATCGGCTGCTCAACCTGCTTTCGACCGCTGCCGCCGCTCAGGTCGTCTGCGGGGTCTCGCCCAACAACCCTCCCACCGGAGTCGCCGCTCCCGGCGACACCGTCTACTGCCAAGCCACGACTGCGGCGGGACTCGAACCCCTGACCAACATCGAATGGTCCGACCCCAAGGACGGCGGCACGACCGTCAACAAGTCCGTGGCGACATCGGTCGGCGAGATTCCTACCGGCGTTGTCGCGGTGACGGGCTCCGACGGCGAGCCTGACATCGAGGTGTCGTTCACTGCGAACAACCAGCCGTTGACCGCTCGCTCGATGCCCCGGACGGTGCAGGACGTCGTGGCCCGGATCGAGGAGATCGCTGGATCCACTGCCTCTGCGGCCCTCACCGCCAACCGGCTCGATGTGTCCGTGGACATCTCCGAAGCCTCCGGGGGCAAGCGACTATCCCTGGGCAACCCAGGTACGACGGGGGCCCTGATCGGCCTGACCGGACTGCGTTCCCCTGACCCCGACAATCCAGCCAAAGCGCAAGCGACAGCAACCGACGCCACCTTCGATGTGGGCTTCGGCATCCCGACCACGCAGACCCCCGCCGGAGAGGACCGCCAGACCCTGCTGTTGCCGTCAGACACGTCCCTCTTGTCCATCGGCGATCTGTCAGCGACCGCCCCCTCGACGCTCACCGGGCTCAAGGCACGCATCGGATTCCTCGAGGTGAAGGCCGACCTCACCGGTCTCAGTCTCGGGAAGAACGGAGCGGCACCCGCGGTGGAACTGCGGCGTCCCACCCCTGCTGGCACCCAAGCGACCGATCCGTTGTTCATCGAGGATCTCCTCACTCCCGAGGGGGTCCTTGACCAGGAGAAGGTCGATCTCCTCTCCGGCGTCACGGCCTCGATCGCCTTCACCGCGACCGAACAGCCCCTGGCCGGATCGACCTTCGCCACCGGCGGTGCCGCCGGCAAGCAGGGCTCGGCAAGCGTCTCCTGGCAGCCCACGGGTCTGCCCACCGTGGGCTACACCGGCGACTACGCCGCTCTACGCGTCTTCGACCCGGTCCCCGCAGCGTTCCTTGGCGGCACTGCACGTGTCACGCCCGGCGTGGATGACGGCGACCCCAACACGATCGACGCCGACACGGTCGAGGTGGACGTGACCTCGCTGCCGGCGACCGAGACGCTCTACACAATCCTGAACCTCGCCGCGGGTCCCGACCCGGTCGAGGTCTCCCGTCGCCTCGTTGCCGATGGGGCGGGCTGCCAGAACGTCACGGTCCTCGACGAGGACACCTTGACCTGCGCGGAACTCGCCCCCAACGGCGCAGCAACATGGACCGATGGCCAGGCTGTCGAACTGATCGTGCTCGGCGACCCGTTCGCTCTGCGCGACTCCATTCTCGATGGGTTGGCCACCACACTGGCCGAGTTCGATCGACTGGCCGAGGACAACGTCGACGAAGTCCCCGCCCTCGCCTTCGACCAATACACCTCCACGTTGCCGCTGGTGGACCTCACCCCGGCGCAACTCGCCGTTGAGCGTGCAGCGCTGGGTCAGGGGCTCGCCGCCATAGGTAAGGCAGCGACCACCGATGAGCAGGCTGATTCGACCAATCCCACCCCGGTCTCCAGCGCCCAGGAAATGAGTGCGTCGATCGGTCAACTCGTCATGGTGGGCAGCACCGGTGGTTACGCCCCGACCCTCGAATTCGAGCTCGGTGGGCAACTGCTCGGCATCCAGTTGGCCGCTCGAGCCCCTCCTCTTACCCGACTGCAGGCCCCGCTGCGTTTCACCGACGACACCACTCCGGGCGGCCGGGGTCAGGTGACGAGCGGCTCCACGGCCGCGGGCGCAGCCACCGTCCCCGTCAACGTGGAGTCCTCAACCACTCTCGCCATCAACGTTGACCGCTCCACCGCTCGACCCTCCGTCGGTACGGCGACCGGCACCGACTCCACCGCACGCCTGGCTCGCAGTTCGGCCCAGCTCGATGGGCACCCGCTCCAGGCCGGGATCGCCTCGCTCAGCGTTCTCGACCCCGGTACCAGTGCCGACCTCGGAGTCCGGGTCCAGACCGACTTCTCCGTCGGCGACGGGGTGCTCCAGACCCGCCGCAGCAACGCTCGTCCCACGGGTCGGGCGGCCGCCGCCCAACTCACGGTGGGCAGCAGCGATGTCATCGAGTACGCCGCCGACGCGACCGACTCCTCCGGCGGCAGCGGAGCAGCTCAGCCCGCTCCGGATCCGATGCAGGTCAGGTTCCTTGCCGAAGGTCTCGACGGGCTGGCTTCCGCCCTAGGTGACGCCATGGACGGCGCCGCGCCGCGGAACCTCCAAGGGAACAGCGGAGAGCCCCTTTCTGCACCCCTCATCGGCACCGATCTCGATGCCGGCGCGGGCATCTCCGACATCCTGACCGACCTCACCTCGGCGTTGCGCGACGAACTGGCTACGCCGGGCGTGACCGCCGTGACCACCTCGGGCGCTCTGAAAACCGAACTTAGGGCCGCTGTGAAGCGGGCGATCGACGGCATCAACGAACTTGCGGACGTCCCGCTCGGCCAGGTCACGGTCGAGGTCACCTGCGGGGGTCCAGGCGGGGCGTGTGTGCCGTGCCCGGCACCCGACCCGGCGAATCCGCCCTGCACCACCGAAAGCCCCACCGGGTGGAACAAGGTCACCGTCAGCGCAGAGTTGGTCGGGCTCGAGAAGACAGACGGGGCACCGCAGTTCCAGACCGGCCTCGCCGGCCTGGAGGTTCGCTCCGACAAGCCCATCGAAACCACCACGAGCTGGACCCTCCCGATCAGGCTCCAACTGGAGCGCGGCGTCGGTCCGCAGGTCGTGATCGACGCCGCCGATGCACCTCTCGAGATAGACGTTCAGGCACGCATCCCCGGTAACAAGATCAAAGCGATCGTCGGCTACCTCCCCGCCGAACTCTCGGTAGGCGGCGCGGACCGCGACGGCAGGATCGACACCACGATCGTGATCGCCCCCGACGCGGGAACCTTCGATCTGTTCGAGCTCTACGACGGGGCGCTGGGCGTGGAACCGAGTTTCGCCGCCGTCGACCCCGCCGATCGCGTCCTACCGAACGGCCCGGAAACGGGTCTGAGCCTGGGGTTCAACACCCTCGCCCAGGACCGCGGCGTCTTCGGGCTCTCCGGTCATATCGATATCCCCTGGACACCCGAGCACGGATACCTGGGCGCTGACGGCAAGTCGAAAGTCACCTACAACAACGTCAAGCTCCACGTGGGCGACGTGGTGGCAGCGATCGGCAAACCGTTCGCCGTCATCGACCCGTACCTGGCGCCGGTCCGAGACGTGGTCGACGTACTCCGCACCCCGATCCCTGTCATCTCCGATCTGTCCGAACTCGGTGGAGCCGGCAAGGTGTCGTTGCTGACCGTCCTGAAGACCGCAGCCGCCGCAACCAAGAAACCTCAGCTGGAGTTGGCGCACCGGGTGATCGGGTTGGTCGGTGGCATCACCGACCTGATCCACGCACTCTCGTTGTTCTCCACGGCGGACGTGGCCCTGGAAGGTCTCTCTGAGCGTGGCGCCGCCCTGTCTTTGAGTCCCACGAAGGTCAAACTCCACAGCTGCACGAAGACCCGCACCGCGACCACCACGACCGACGCCAGTGGAAACGCGACCACCTCCACCACCAACACATCGTCCGCCACATGTCCGACCGCGAAGACCCTGGATGCCAAGAAGAGCGACCCCGGCGCGGCTGATCAGACCACCGACGCCAAGCGGAAGGGCACCCGCGACGTCAAGAAGCGCGTCGGTAAGAAGACCACCACGGTCACCGGAAGCCTCCCCGGATTCTCGCTGCCGTTCCTCTCCGACCCCAACCAACTGCTGGACACGCTCACCGGTGAGGGCGAGGCGTCGTACTTCCGTCTCGATCTGGGGACCCTGGCGGCCTCCGTGGCCTACACCAAATCGTTCGGACCGATCATGGCCGGCCCCGTCCCGATCGTGCCGTTCGTCGGAGGATCCATCTCCATCGAGGGTCGTCTTGCGATGGGTTTCGACTCCTACGCGCAGACCCTGGCAGCCGAGTCCGTCGCACCGGGTGATGTGGACGCCCTCCTGGACATCTACGAGAACAACTTCGACGGAGGGGACGTGATTCGTGAGGGCTTCTACATCGACGATCTTGACGCCAAGGGCGTCGACGTCCCTGAGGTCAAGCTCGTCGTGACCCTGGAGGCCGGAGCAGGGGTGAGCATCGGCATCGTCACCGCAGGCCTCAAGGGTGGCATCACGCTGACCATCAACCTCGATCTCAACGACCCGAACGACGATGGGCGACTGCGCACCGCCGAGATCCGCGACAGCTTCGGCAACAACCCCGAGTGCATCTTCGACGTGAGCGCTGACCTGCAGGCGTTCATCGCCATCTACGTGAAGATCGAGTTGCTGCTCACCTCACTGAGCTACCAGTTCGATCTCCTCCGCCTCGGGCCGTACACGCTGTTCGAGTACGGCTGCCCGGATGTCATTCCCACCCTGGCGGTCAAGAACGGCGACAAGGGACTGGTGCTGACCAGCGGCAACAGGAGCAACCAGCGAACACCTGGCGCCACCGATGTCGCCGACGACTTCGAGGTGCGTCAGTTCAACAAGGGCTCTGGCCGCAAGCTCTATGAGATCTCCGGCCTGGGCCGCGTGCAGAACGTGGCGGTCCAGTTCGTCCCGGCCGCGCCCAACATTCCGAGGAGATGGGACGTCACGATCTTCGAGTCCGGGATCACGACCTCTGCCGTCGCTCAGTCGACATTCACCACCTCATCCCGACCCACATTCGAGGCGGACGGCGGGAACTTCGACGACAAGATCTCCTTCCTGGCCGGCGAGGAGTTCGTCGACAACGCCGGCGTCCTGGAGTTGGTCAGCAGCGCCTTCGACACCGTGGTGTCCCGCCTCACCGGCGGACCTGGGGACGACGTCCTGTCCACGGGCGACGCCGACGACTACGTCCACGGTGGTCCCGATCAGGACGCCATCGATGCCGGGCCGGGCAACGATCTGGCCATCGGCGGAGACGGGAACGACATCATCGGCGGCGGCAGCGGCCGAGACGACGTGCGGGGCGGCGCCGGGAACGACCGCCTCGAGGGAGGACCGGGTCCTGACCGGTTGACCGGTGAGGGCGGCATCGACAGCCTCGTCGGTGGGCCGGGGCGTGACGTACGAGCCATGCTCGTTCAGCCCCGGGGTACGACCGCCGAGATCGTGGCCGAGCAGGTACGCCTCGGCTTCGACAGCGGCGACGTGCTGATCGGCGGCGCCAACTCCGACACCGTGGACGGTGGGGACGGCTCCGATGTCGTGGTCGGTGGCGACGCGCCCTCGCTGAGCGGAGCCAGCATGAACTCGTTGTTCTTCGAGGGCACGAACTGTCCCGATCCCTCCGCGGGCACTCCCCCGCCGGCCGGGTGCCGCAACGTCAATCTCATCATCGAGGGCGCGACGTCCACGGACCCCAACGTGATCACAACGGCAGCGGTCGAGATCCTGACCGCCTCGGTGCCCACGGACAGCCAACTCGACCCCCTGTGCGTGTCGGGTCCTGTGCAGTCCGGAGCGACGAGCACCGACTTCGTGACCGGTGGACCCGAGAAGGACATCGTGATCGGCGGAGACGGGCCGGACATCCTCGACGGCGGCGCTGGGCCTGACGAGATCTGTGGCCGTGCCGGGGACGACGAACTCTCTGGCGATGGAGCCGACCCACGTGGCGCAGGCGTCGACGTCATCCGCGGCGGAACGGGCAACGACCGTGCGGACGGCGGACCCGGCGACGACATCCTGTTCGGCGACGACGTCACCCTGGTGCGCAGTGGTGTTCGGGTGCTCAACGGGTCGTTGGGCTCCACCGGCATCGGAGCAGGTGACGACTTCCTCGACGGATCGACCGGCAACGACATCATCGCCGGAGGTAGGGGTGCTGACCTGTTGATCGGCGGCGAGGGCGACGACGAGGCCTACGGCGAAGGGCGTGACACCGCCGAAGTCGGTGGCGCCGCGCCGGACGTGGCCGAACGACTGGTGGCCTGCAACGCCACCACCAGGGTGGTGCGCGGTCTGATCGACCTCGACGGCGACCTGCTCGGTGGGGCTGGAGGCAACGGGATCACTCCCGACAACGGACGGATGTCGGGCCTCGGTGTGGTCTCGGGTCTGATCAAGACGCCCGGAGCCACGGCGAACTTCGAAGGTCTCATCAGCGGTGAGTTCGTGGTGCTGGACGGCAAGGTCGACCTCGACCGCGACGGCAGTGTCGCGAACGACACCGGCGACACCGGTGTCATCTCACTTCCCTCGATGCTCGACACCGGAGACAACGAGGACGGTGACTGCGTCCTGACCGGCGCCGGCAACGATCAGTTGCGCGGCGGTTCCGACTCCGACTTCCTCGGAGGTGGCGACGGGACCGACCTGCTGCTGGGCGGCGACGGTAACGACCTCGTGCTCGGCGACGACGGTGTCGACGTACTCCTGGGCGGTCCGCACCACGACGTACTCGTCGGCGGACTCGGCGACGACCACCTCCTGGGTGGCAACGGCGACGACCGCCTGCGCGGGAACGAGGGCAACGACGACCTGGTGGGCGGCAACGACGTGTCTGGCGCGAACGACGGCCAGGATGTGTTGCTCGGCGGCCGTGGCGAGGACGTCCTGGTGGCGGAGAACGGCGCCGCGGTGTCGGCCTCGATCGTCAGCGCGGTGGACGATCCGGCCGTTCCGTGGGGCGCGCTCGGGCTCGTCCCCGACTCGGTCACGGCGACCACCGGCTCGCCTCTGGTCTTCGACTCCAGCGCCCTGCTCTGTGACGCGCGGCCAACCACCCGTCACCTGACGCTGCTGGCCGACGATGGAGTGGCAGGCACGCCGAAGCAGTCCCCGGGCACGGAACTGGCCTACGACGAGCTCTACGGCGGGTACGACTGCGACTTCGTCTTCGGCTCCCCCGGTGACGACCTGGTCCGCGGCGGTCAGGACGGCGACGTGGTCGAGGGCGGTCCCGGCAAGGACATCGCGTACGGCGACGCGGGCGACGACGTCGTCATCGGCGGTTCCTCGCTCGACCAGACCCGCGACACCCGGGTCACTCTCGACCGCAGCAGTGCTGGCCTGCCCGACCGGGGTGACCGGATTCGCGGCGACGGCGGGCCCGATGGTCTGGACGGTGCCGACCTGATCGCCGGCGACAACGCAGTGCCGATCCGCCTGGAGGAGCTGAATTCTCGAGGCGGCTACGAGGGCCCGGCCTACGTCCTCCGACTCGAGGACGTCGGCTCGATCGGTTCCTCCGCGGACGCGTCGACCGCAGGAAACGACGTCATCAACGGTGAGGGGATGACCCAGGGCGCCGTCATCGGAGTTCCCCGCAACACCGACCGGATCTTCGGTCAGGGCGGCAACGACACGATCGAAGGGGACCGGGGGGACGACTACATCGAGGGCAACGACGGCGGTGACACCCTTGCCGGGGGGATCGGCGACGACGACATCCTCGGCGGTTCCTCAGGCACCGACGGGCTCCCCCTGGGACCTGACGGCAAGCGACTCTTCGCCAGTTTCGTCGGACCCTTCTCCGCAACGTCCTCCGGCATCCTCGATCGCGGACGCGACTCCATCAAGGGTGGCACCGGAGACGACGTCGCGCTCGGCGACGGTGGACGGATCACTCGACCCTCCGCTGCGGCGATCGCAGCGGGAAGCCCGGACGCCCGGGCAGACGGCACCAGACTGCGCTGGATCCAGCTCTTTGACGTGGTCAGTGC